>DATHUM010000188.1:0-12666 GCA_035462225.1 Jiangellaceae bacterium
TGGTGGCGCCACCTGCCGGCAGTGTCGTGACTTCGTCCGCCGTGCCGGTCGCACCGAGCTGCTCGAGCGTCGTCGTGAGCGAGCCACCGATTGCCGCGTCCACCGGTTCGGCGCCGGGGAGCAGAGTCGGGGCGCGGTTGCCGTTGGCGATGCCGATGACGAGAGCGTCGACCTTGAGTCCGGTCGGATCGGCGGAGGACATGGTGAGGGTGGTCACGACTCTCCTTTGGGGCGTGGGACGGGTGGGTGTCCCGGGCGATGTTACGCGTGTGCGGTCAATGGCCTCATGGCCAGGGTCTTTGGCCGTGCCTGGTCCGTCCGCGTTCGCCGAGGGCTAGGGTGACCTGCTGTGACCGACGCACTTCGCCGTAGCCCGCTTCATGAGCGGCACGAGGCCCTGGGCGCCAAGTTCGCCGAGTTCAGTGGCTGGCAGATGCCGCTGCAGTACGCCGGTGTCATGACCGAACATGCCGCCGTGCGTGAACGTGTCGGCGTGTTCGATGTGAGCCACCTGGGCAAGGCCACCGTGACCGGTCCCGGCGCGCGCGCCTTCGTGGACTCTTGCCTCACCAACGCACTGGACAAGATCGAGCCCGGCCAGGCCCAGTACACGATGTGCTGCGACGAGTCCGGGGGAGTCGTCGATGACCTGATCGTCTATCTGCTGTCCGACGACGATCTGTTGCTCATCCCGAATGCGGCCAACAACGCCGAGGTGGTCCGGCGGCTCGCTGCCGCCGCGCCCGCCACTGTGCGAGTCGCCAACGCTCATGACGACTTCGCGATCATCGCTGTTCAGGGTCCGAGCAGTGACGAGGTGCTTTCGGCGATCGGTCTGCCCGTCGACCACGACTACATGTCTTTCACCGAAGCCGACGTGGGGTCGGTGCGGCTCACCGTGTGCCGCACCGGATACACCGGCGAGCGGGGTTACGAGCTGGTGGTTCCGTCCCCTGCCGCAGGTACCGTGTGGGACGCGCTGATGGCGGCGGGGGAGCCGTTCGGCATCGTGCCGTGCGGGCTCGCCGCGCGCGACACCCTTCGTACCGAGATGGGGTACCCACTGCACGGGCAGGACCTCTCCTTGGACATCACACCGAACCAGGCGCGGGCCGGCTGGGCGGTGGGCTGGAACAAACCGGCGTACTGGGGACGGAATGCGCTGCTCGCGGAGAAGCAGGCAGGCCCGGCGCGGCGGTTGCGCGGCCTGGTGGCGACGGGGCGGGGCATCCCCAGGCCGGGCATGGTGGTCCGCATCGACGGCACCGACGCCGGAATGGTCACATCGGGAACGTTCTCGCCGACGTTGCGCAAAGGGATCGCGCTGGCTCTGCTGCCGTCCGAGGTCGACGACGGCTCCGTGGTGGAGGTGGACGTGCGTGGGCGGGCCGAGCCCTTCGAGGTCGTCAAGCCTCCGTTCGTTCGCCCGTCGACGCGCTAGGCTCGGTCAGCACCTGGGCGGCGACCTGCAGGTGCGGGATGGCAAGCCGGGCGCCCAGGCCCGTTCCGCCCGCCATGCCGTAGTCGAGCAGCGGGGTTATCCGTAGCCGGTCGAGCGCCGCGGTGTGCGCCGGATCGGTGGTCCGTTGCGTGGCGGCGAGCCAGCGGCTCGTGCGGTAACTGATCCGCTGCGTTACGAGTGCGGCGGCCGCGGGGACGAGCTCGTCGATGAGCACGGGCGTGCGCCGCGCGGCGGCGCCGGTGATGACTCCTGCGGCGACGGCGACCTCCGGCGCCGGCAGGGTGGTCAGCAACTCGGAGATGTCGCCCGTGTGCGCTCGGCCGCGTCGGGCGGTGTCGCGGACGTCGGCGCAGTTACGCATCCAGTCCCGATCGTCCATGCCGGGACGGTGACCCACGACGGATGCGACGTCCTTGCCGGCAAGCAGGGTGACGAGTGCCGTTGCCGGCACAAGGTGCGCACCGCCGGTGAGGACGAGCAGGTCCGTACCCCCGTCGACCTCGGCATCGGCGGCCGCCAGTCCGGCCCGGAAGGCGGGTTCGGCCTCGGCGGGTACGTCCAGCGCGCTGGCGTCTTCCCCCGCCTCCTGCGCATTCAGGGTGAGGACTCGCACGCGTTCGAAGGGCGCCGCCGGGCTCCGGCCCTGGACCGCCGCGAGCCACACGGCCACTTCGCCGAGGCGGCCCAGGTCGGCCCGGTTGTCCGCCAGCGCCTGCGCGGCGCGTCGAGCCGACTCGTCCGGCAAGCTGATCCGAGCCGCGAGTGCGGCGATGTCCAGAGACTCGTTGGCTGCCTGCACGATCCCGAAGAATACGGGGCCGTCACGATCGGGGCGCCGCCCGTGCCGACCCCTCGCACGGCACGGACGGTTAGCGCCCCTCGATGTAAGGACGCGGCAGGGGCGGCGATTATGACGCGAGTTTCGGAGTTTTCTTGCGCTCGCCCTTCGGCGACGAACGGATAGCCTCACCGCATGGCGTGGACGTGGAAGTACTTCGGTGCCGACGGAGACCCTGTCGAAGGGCCGGACGCCGGCCGGTTCAGCACCCAGGCCGATGCCGAGACGTGGCTGGGGCACAGCTGGCGGGCGCTGGCGGACGAAGGGGTGGCCTCGGTGTCGCTGTTCGAGGACGGCCGCGAGGTGTACGGCCCGATGAGCCTGAGCCCCGAGTAGGGGACTAGAGGACCTTGCCGAAGCAGCGGACCAGGTCGGAGTTCTTGTAGGTGCCGAACGGCTCGATAGCGGTGTATCCGCTGGACTGGTAAAGAGCGATCGCCTCTGGTTGGGCGAGTCCCGTCACGAGCACGGTGCGGCGGTAGCCCGCCTGGGCGGCCCGGGACTCCAGCTCGATCAGCATGCGGCGGGCCAGGCCGATGCCGCGGTGGTCTTCGACGACGTACATCCGCTTGATCTCGGCCACGCCGTCCTCGTGTCGCCGGAATCCGCCGGACGCCACCGGCTCGGAGCCGACGAAGCCGACGAGGAACAGGCCCGCGGGCGGATCGAACTGGCCGTCGTCGATGGGTGTCTGGTCCAGGTCGCCGTACCGCCTGACGTACTCCTGCTGCAGTTCGGCTTCGAGCGCGCGGACCACTGGTTCGCTGTACGAGAGTGGACGCACGAACAACTCGTCGGCACCGATCGGCTCGCGGGCGGCGGTCGTGCTCATACGGTGTCTCCCGGCCGTACGTTCGGCTTCGGCAGGCGCAGCTTGCGGATCTGGGTCGCGCGGGCGATGGCATACAGGCCGTGGCCGCGCTGCTGGTCCTCGGGGAAGCGCTTGCGGACTTCTCTCTTGACCCGGACGTTGAGCAGAACCAGGTCGAGTATCACCATCAGCATCGTGGCGAACATGAACAGTGTCGAGAAGACCTGGATCTGCACCGTCCCGACCATGCTCAGCACCAGGATGACGAGCACGAGGGGGAGGAAGAACTCCGAGATCGTCCGGCGCGAGTCGACGTAATCGCGGATGAACCGCCGGACGTCGCCCTGGTCGCGCTTGAGCAGATAACGCTCGTCGCCCTTGGCAACTCCCTCGCGCTGCTTGACGCGGGATGCCTTCATCCGCTCGCGGTCGCGACGCATCTGCTCGCGCCTGGTGAGCGGTGGCTTGACCCGCTGCTTGCGCGCTTGCTCGGCTTCTCTTCGCTTCGGTGTCGGCTTGCCCTTGCCCTGCGGCACCGAGGCGTCGTCGGCAGGCTGGGCTAACGTCGTAGTGGAGGAGTCTTCGGGGTTGCGACGGCGAAACACCACACCAGGGTAAGCCAGCAACCGGCCTGCTCTGCCATTGAGGAGGTCGACCCCGTAGGGTTACATGAAGCATCGCGTTGTCAAGCAGGCGGCGCGCACGACTCTCTGGAGAAGGGGCTATCTGGCCACAATGGGGATCCTTCAGCGCATGTCCATGATCTTCCGGGCCAAGGCCGACAAGGCGCTTGATCGTGCCGAGGACCCCCGGGAGACCCTGGACTACTCGTACAAGAAGCAGCTCGAGCTGCTGCAGAAGGTGCGGCGCGGCGTGGCCGACGTCGCTACCAGCCGCAAGCGCATCGAGGTGCAGATGTCGCAGCTGGCCGGTCAGGCGGACAAGCTGCAGAACCAGGCCGCGAAGGCGCTCGAGCTCGGCCGCGAGGACCTCGCCCGCGAGGCGTTGACCCGCAAGTCCGGCTTGGCGAATCAGATCACCGACCTGCAGACACAGCACTCCAACCTCCAGGGGGAGGAAGAGAAGCTGACGCTGGCCGCGCAGCGGCTGCAGGCCAAGGTGGAGTCCTTCCGCACCCGCAAAGAGACGATCAAGGCCACCTACACCGCGGCCGAGGCTCAGACCCGGATCGGTGAGGCGTTCAGCGGCATTTCCGAGGAGATGAGCGACGTCGGGTTGGCCGTGCAGCGGGCGGAGGACAAGACCGCCGAGCTGCAGGCCCGCGCCGGGGCGGTGGA
Organism: Jiangellaceae bacterium; assembly: GCA_035462225.1. Lineage (GTDB taxonomy): Bacteria > Actinomycetota > Actinomycetes > Jiangellales > Jiangellaceae > JASLBX01. The sequence goes on from DATHUM010000188.1 coordinate 4,410, forward strand.
CGAGCTGCTCGCTTCCGGCGTTCTGGAGGACGTCACCGGTACGGCCAAGGACGACATCACCGCCGAGCTGGACCGGATGGCTTCCACCAACGACGTCGAGCTCGAGCTGGCCCGGATGAAACAGGAAATCACCGCGGGGCCATCGGGTGAGGCGCCGAGAGAGCTCGAGGGCGAGGCGGCCGTGCCGGCCGAGCAGCCCGCGACCGAGCCAACGCAGGAAGGTGAGCAGCGGTGATCGTCCGCATCATGGGGGAGGGTCAGCTGCGGCTCGATGCCGGCTCGCTCGACGACCTCAACCGGCGCGACGCCGAGCTCGGTGCGGCCATCGACTCCGGCGACGACGAGCGTTTCCGGGCCGCCCTGCTGGCCCTGCTGGACGCCGTGCGCGCCGCGGGCACGCCGGTACCGGACGAAGAGCTGGTCGACAGCGACCTCGTGCTGCCGTACGCCGAGGCACACGTGGACGAGGTGCGCGCGATGCTCACCGACGACGGCCTGATTCCTGAAAGCAGGACCAGCTGACGATGGCGCAAACGAGGTTCCAGCCCGACCGTGGGCTTTCGGTCCGCATGGCGCTGACCATGTTGCTGCTGGCCGGGCTGTTCGTCCTGCTGATGTGGGCGATCGCGACCTTTACGACAGGCGGGTGGTGGCTCGGCATCATCATCGGGCTCGGCGTCTTCTGGGCTCAGTGGTACTTCTCGGACACCTTGGCCATGAGGGCCATGCGCGCCCGGGAGGTCACACCTGAGCAAGAGCCGCGGCTGCACGCGATCGTCGACCGGTTGTGCGCGCAGGCGAACATGCCCAAACCGCGGGTCGCGATCGCGGACACTCCGATGCCCAACGCCTTCGCGACCGGACGCAGCCAGAAGCGGGCGGTCGTGTGCGCCACCACCGGCCTCATGCAGCGCCTTGACGAGCGCGAGCTCGAAGGCGTGATGGCGCACGAGCTGTCGCACGTCGCGCACCGCGACGTCACGGTGATGACGATCGCCTCGGTGGTCGGCATCCTGGCCGGCTTCCTTACCCGGATGGGGCTGTGGGGCGGCATGGGCGGGCGCAACCGCGATGGCGGTCCGGCTTTCGCTGTGATCATCTTGGTGTCGATCGTCGTGTACGCGGTCAGCTTCCTGCTGACCCGCCTGCTCTCGCGGTACCGCGAGCTGGCCGCGGATCGCGCCGGTGCGTTCCTGACCGGGCAGCCGTCGCACCTCGCCAACGCGCTTACCAAGATCACTGGACAGATGAGCCAGATCCCTCAGAGAGACCTCCGTGAAGCCGAGCCGTACAACGCGTTCTTCTTCGCGCCGGCGTTCACCAACAAGGTCGACCTGGCCTCGCTGTTCTCCAGCCACCCGCCGCTGGAGAAGCGGCTCGAGCAGCTCGGCAAGATCTCTCGCGAACTGGGCCGCTACTAAGAATGGGTTTCCTCGACGCCATCCTCGGGCGGTCGAAGCAGGCGCAGCCCAATCTGGACGCGCTGTTCTCGGTACCGCCGGCAGCCCTGACGCTGGAGTCGGCAGCCGAGATCCGGCCGACCGGAGCCGGCGCGGTGTGCTTCCGCGACATGGAGGGCGGTCCGTTCGCGCGCATGAAAGAGGAGATCACAGCGCTGCTCGGCGGCTCGGAGCCGGACGAGGTGCGCGACGGCTACGGCTACACATGGCTGGTGATCCGACGGACCGGTGACGACGTCGTGCCCGCACTGGTGACCGACCTGCATGCGGTGAACTCCACGCTCGAAGGTGAGGGCTTTGGGCCGTCGTTACTGTGCTCGACGATCGGTTTCCGGACCGCGAACGGGCAGCCGCTCGCCTTGGTCTACCTGTACAAGCAGGGGACGTTCTACCCGTTCGCGCCCGTGCCGGGTGCGGCGCAGAAGCGCGACAGCGCGCTCGAGCTGCAGGTCCGGGCCATGCTCGAGGAAGACATCAAGATCGAATCCGATCTGAGCCGCTGGTTCCCCGTCTGGGGTGCACCCGGCCTCTGAGGTTGCTCACCTGATCGCCGATTCCTCACCTGATCGGCCAGTTGAAAACGATCAGGTGGGGAATGGCCGGTTTCTGAGCGGGGTTAAGTCACCTGATCGGTTTCCGCCGAACCGGACGTAAACGATCAGGTGGGGAGTGCGGACGTCGACCTGCGACGACCCGCGACTAGGTCACCTGATCGCGCAGAAAACGATCAGGTGACCAACCGGATGGGGACAGGCTCGTCGGTGAGACTCGGTACTGTCTGGTGCGAGCGGTGAGGTCTAGGCCAATCGAGGGACGATGGTGACGGAAAGAAGCGACAGGGTGACCCTTCGCGAGGGGTTCGCCCTACTGGGTCGCGGCATTGTTCACGAACCTCTCGTCTTCACCATCGCGATCCTCGGTAGCGCGGTCTTCGGTGCCGCTACCGTCTTCACCTCGATCGTCATCGGGCAGGTCACCGACAAGGTGATCGTCCCGGCCTTCCAGGAGGGCCGCCCGGAGACAGGTGCGCTCGTGGGCGCGGTCGCGGCGATCGTCGGCGTCGGCACCCTCAAGGCCGGCGGCATCGTCGTCCGCCGGTTCTACGCAGGGGTGTGGATGCAGCGGCTCCAGGCCAGGTACCGCCGGCGAGTCACCAGGCAGTACCTCAGGCTGCCGCTGTCCTGGCACCACCGGCATCCCACCGGACGGTTGCTGTCCAACGCCAACGCCGACGTCGAAGCCAGCTGGTGGCCGATGGCGCCGCTGCCGATGGCGGTAGGGGTGCTCGTCATGCTGGTCGTGGCGGTGATTTCGATGCTGCTGGCCGACCCGGTCCTGGCCGCGATCGGGCTGCTCGTCTTCCCAACGATCCTGCTGATCAACGTCTTCTATCAGCGGCGCATCTCGCCGCTCGCAACCCGAGCCCAGGCACTGCGCGCGGAGCTCTCGGCAGTGGCCCACGAGTCGTTCGACGGCGCCCTCGTGGTCAAGGCGCTCGGCCGGGAGGCCGACGAGACCAACCGGTTCGCCGAGGTCGCCGACCGGCTGCGCGAGGCGAACGTCCGCGTGGGCAAGGTCCGCGGTGCCTTCGACCCGATCCTCGAGGCGATGCCCAACCTGGGTGTGCTGGCCGTGCTGCTCGTCGGCGTGGCTCGGATCGACGCAGGGCTCCTCGAACCCGGCACCCTCGTACAGATCGCCTACCTGCTGACGATCGTCGCCTTCCCGATCCGGGCGATCGGCTGGGTGCTGGGTGAGCTGCCGCGCGCCGTCGTCGGGCTGCGCCGCGTCGACGCCGTGCTCCAGGCCACCGGAGCCCTCCCGTACGGGAACGCCCGCCCCGCCCCGAGCGAGGAACCCACCGAACTGCGAGTGCAGCGGGTCTCGTACGCGTACGAGGGCGCCGACGGCACGCTGAGCGATGTCAACATCGACGTCGAACCGGGGCGCACGGTCGCCGTGGTCGGGCCAACCGGTTCCGGCAAGTCGACGCTGGCCAGCCTGCTGATCCGCCTGGTCGACCCGAGTACCGGTGCGATCCTGGTCGACGGCACCGATGCCCGCGACCTGGCCCCCGGAGTGCTCGCCGACAATGCCGCGCTGGTGTTCCAGCAGGCGTTCATCTTCGAGGACACCGTCCGCGACAACGTCACGCTCGGCCGCGACATCGGTGACGATGACGTGTGGGCCGCCCTCCGGCTGGCCCAGGCCGAGGGTTTCGTCGCCGCTTTGCCCGGCGGGCTCGACTCGATGATCGGCGAGAGGGGCACCACGTTGTCCGGCGGGCAGCGGCAGCGGCTCGCCCTTGCCCGCGCTCTCGTCGGGCGGCCCCGGCTGCTCGTCCTCGACGACGCCACGAGTGCGGTGGATCCCGACGTCGAGCAGCGGATCCTGGCGGGGCTCCGCGAGGCCGCGCTGCCGTCGACCGTGGTCGTGGTCGCCTACCGCCGGGCGACGATCGCGCTGGCGGACGAGGTCGTATACGTCGAGAACGGTCGCGTCGCCGCCCGCGGAACACACGAGGAACTGCTCGTCACCTCGCCTGGATACCTCAAGCTGCTCACCGCATACGAAAGGGATGCCGCCGAGCGGGCTGCGCTCGCCGAGGACGAGGAGTACGCAACGTGAGTACAGCGTCCACCCTCGGCGACGGCCGGTCTGGCGGCTCGTGGCGCACCATCCGGCGCGGGCTCGCGTTGTCTCCGGAGATCAGGCAGGGCCTCGGGATCACCTTGGGCTTTGCGCTCCTCGCAACGGCGGGCCGTTTGATCATACCCATCGCCGTCCAGCAGACGATCGACCGTGGGCTGACCGGAGACTCGGGAATCGACCTCGATTTCGTCCGCTGGATGTGCCTCGTAGCGCTCGGTGCCGTCATCGTCACGGCATGGGCCGCGTTCATGATGAACGTCCGGTTGTTCCGGGCCAGCGAGGCCGGCCTGGCCACCCTGCGGACAAAAGCCTTCCGGCACGTGCACGACCTGTCGGTGCTGACCCAGAGCACCGAGCGGCGGGGTTCGCTGGTTGCCCGGGTGACGACGGACGTCGACACGCTGTCCCAGTTCGTCCAGTGGGGCGGCATCTTGATGATCGTCAGCATCGGACAGCTGATCGTCGCGACGGTCATCATGGCGGTGTACTCGTGGCAGCTGACCCTGCTGGTCTGGATCTGCTTCCTGCCCCTGTTCCTGCTGCTCCGGCACTTCCAGCGGATGGTTTCGGCGGCGTACAGCGTCGTGCGCGAGCGGGTGGGAATCATGCTCGGCGCGATCTCCGAATCCGTAGTGGGCGCGCCAGCTGTGCGGGCGTACGCGATCGAGAAGCGCACTCAGGACCGCATCGATCAGGCCGTGGAGAACCACCGGTCTGCGGCCGTGCGGGCACAGAAGCTTGTCGCGTTCACCTTCTCCACCGGTGAGGTGATCGCGGCCATCGCGAACTCGGCAGTCGTCGTGGTCGGTGTGCTGCTCGGCGTCGCCGGTGACATCACGCTGGGCAGGCTGCTGGCCTTCCTGTTCCTGGTGACGCTGTTCGTCGGCCCGGTCCAGGTCGGGACGGAGGTGCTCAACGAGGCCCAGAACGCGGTCGCCGGCTGGCGGCGCGTGCTGGGTGTGCTGGACACATCCGCTGACGTGGCGGATCCCGGCCCGGACGGATCGGCGCTGCCGAGGGGGCCGATCGACGTCCGATTCGAGGGTGTGTCGTACGCGTATCCCGCGGGCCCTACCGTTCTGCACAACGTGAGCGTGGACATCCCGCCGAGGTCGCGGATCGCTGTGGTCGGTGAGACCGGCTCGGGCAAGACGACGTTCGCCAAGCTGCTCACCCGCCTGATGGACCCCTCGTCCGGGCGAGTGCTGATCGACGGGGTCGATCTGAGGGACATCCGGTTCGACTCGTTGCGGGACCGGGTCGTCATGGTGCCCCAGGAGGGATTCCTGTTCGACGACACGCTGGGGTCGAACATCAGGTACGGCCGCCCAGGGGCCTCGGACGACGAGGTCAAGCTCGCGCTGACCGAACTCGGCCTGGCCGATTGGCTCGACGGCCTGCCGGCCGGGCTGGACACCCCTGTCGGCCAGCGCGGTGAGTCGCTCTCGGCGGGGGAGCGGCAGCTGGTGGCGCTCGCCCGGGCCTACCTCGCCGACCCTGACCTGCTCGTTCTCGACGAGGCGACTTCGGCGGTGGACCCTGCCACCGAGGTGCGGTTGGCCCGTGCTCTGGAAGGCATCACGAGGGGACGTACGGCAGTCACGATCGCCCACCGGCTCTCGACGGCCGAAGCCGCAGACGAGGTCTTGGTCTTCGACGCCGGCCGGCTCGTCCAGCGTGGTGCGCACCGTGAGCTCGTCGAGCAAGGCGGCGTCTACGGCCGCCTGCACGCGGCGTGGATCAACCAGTCGCGCTGATCATGCAATTGTGGGGCGACACGCCGCACGCATGAGATCTTCGCACTTCGGACCAAACGGCGTGTCGCCCCACAATTGCATGATCAACGCGGGAAGGGGGTTAGCGGTCGGCGTCGCGGAGCGTTCCGGTGACCGCCCGGTTGGGATCGCCCACCGTGCAGAGAATCTCGCGATCGCCGTCGGCCCAGGACTCCTCTGTGGGCGCGAGGTACCCGAAGTCGAGCTGTGATTCGTCCCATGGCATCCCGACGAACCGTTCGAACTCCTCGTAGCAGGCCTCCTCGGCACGCTCCTGAACGGCTTCGGCTCCTGGGAACTGGTCCTCCGCGGACAGGTCTATGGCGGCCATGACCTCGTCGGTGTGCTCCTCGGAGCAAGGCACCGCCCGCACCGTGCTGATCTCGGCATCGTCGGTGAAGCCGTCCAGGCAGTCGCCTACCCGCAGGTCGAACACGTTCACCTCCGTTGGCTCGACCAGCTCACCGGTCTCGGAATCACGCTCAGGACCGTCCGAGCAACCCGCGATCAGCACACTCAGAGCCATGGCGGCCGCCGCGTAGGTCGGGCCGGCCTGCAGCCGCGGAATCCTGATCACGCGATGTCTTCTTGGCTCGAAACGGATCACGGGCAGGTACTCAACCATGTCAACGGTGGCGGCGTGAACCCGGACCGGCACAATGGCCCCATGTCCGGCCTGGATCCGGCCCTTGCGGCCCAACTCAAACGCGACTCCCACGGGTTGGTGGCCGCCATCGTCCAGCAGTACGACACCGGCGAGGTGCTCATGCTCGGCTGGATGGACGACGAGGCGCTGCACCGCACGCTGACGACGGGACGTGCGACGTACTGGAGCCGCAGCCGCCAGGAATACTGGGTCAAGGGTGAGACGTCCGGCCATCGCCAGTGGGTGCGCCAGGTGCGACTGGACTGCGACGGCGATGCCTTACTGGTCAAGGTCGACCAGGAAGGCCCGGCGTGTCACACCGGAACGAGGACCTGCTTCGATGACGGGCTGCTTCCCGCGGCCAAGGGGATGCCAACGTGACGACGAGCCCAGATCTGGACTCCTTCAGGGTGCTGGCCAAGGACCGGCGGGTCATTCCGGTGACCCGGCGCTTGCTGGCCGATGGCGAGACGCCGGTGGGCGTTTACCAGAAACTGGCCGCCAACCGGCCCGGCACGTTTCTGCTGGAGTCCGCGGAGCATGGCGGTGTGTGGTCGCGCTACTCGTTCATCGGTGCGAACTCCGCCGCGGTGCTGAGCGAACGTGACGGCCGCGCCATCTGGCACGGCACCCCGCCGGTCGGAATGCCCTCCGGCGTCGAGCCGTGGGACGCCCTGGCCGGCACGCTGGCCGCCCTGCACACGCCCCGCATGCCGAACCTGCCGCCCCTGACCGGGGGACTGGTCGGGTTCGTGTCGTACGACGCAGTGCGCAGGTTGGAGCGCATCGCCGAGTTGGCCACCGACGACCTGGGCCTGCCCGAAATGGCGTTCATGCTGGCCACCGACCTGGCCGTGCTCGATCACGACGACGGGACGATCCTGCTCGTCGCGAACGCGATCAACTGGGACGACACCGACGAGCGGGTCGACGAGGCCTGGGCGGACGCCGTGCGGCGGCTGGACCGGATGACGGCCCAACTCGCCGAGCCGACGCCGTCGTCGGTCGCCGACTACGAGCCCGCCGCCCAGCCGGTGTTCGCGAGCAACACTCCCGAACCCGACTACCTGGCCGCGGTCGAGCGGGCCACGGAGGAGATCCGCGCCGGCGAGGCGTTCCAGGTCGTCGTCGCGCAACGGTTCGAGGTACCGACGCGGGCCGATGCACTGGACATCTACCGGGTGCTCCGCCGCGAGAACCCCAGCCCGTACATGTACCTCGTGCGAATGCCGGGGCCGGACGGCGACGGCCAGGGCGCCTTCGACATCGTGGGATCGAGCCCAGAGGCGCTTGTCAAGGTGAACGGCGATCGGGCGATGACGCACCCGATCGCCGGCAGCCGCGGGCGCGGCCCGACGCCGGAGGCGGACGCCGCACTGGCCGCTGAGCTCCTGGCCGACCCCAAGGAGCGGGCGGAACATCTGATGCTGGTCGACCTGTCGCGCAATGACCTGGGCCGGGTGTGCGCGGCGGGGACGGTAGAAGTCGTGGACTTCATGACCGTGCGCCGGTACAGCCATGTCATGCACATCGAGTCCACTGTCGTCGGGCGGATCGCGCCGGGCCGGACGTCGCTGGACGTCCTCGCCGCCTGCTTTCCGGCCGGCACGCTGTCCGGCGCGCCGAAACCGCGCGCGATGCAGATCATCGAGGAGCTCGAGCCGACGCGCCGCGGTGTGTACGGGGGAGTGGTCGGATACCTGGACTTTGCCGGTCATCTCGAT
>DATHUM010000189.1:0-8859 GCA_035462225.1 Jiangellaceae bacterium
GCAAACCAGTAGCCCGTCCTACAAGGAGGTAAGGATGAGCGACCGAACTCTGATTCGCGGTGGCCATGTGCTCAGCATGGATCCGGACATCGGAGATCTGGAGAAGGGCGACGTTCTCATCGAGGACGGCCGGATCGCCGCGGTCCAACCGTCCATCGACGCGGACGCCGAGATCATCGATGCCAGTGGCCGCATCGTCATTCCGGGCTTCATCGACACGCACCGGCACACCTGGGAAACGGCGATCCGCAACTGCGCCCCGAACGCCACCCTCGACGACTACTTCGTCGAGGTGCTCGACACGTTCGCCCCGCTATACCGCGCCGAGGACGTCTACGCCAGCAACCTCGCAGGTTCCCTGGAGTGCCTGAACGCCGGCATCACGACCTTGGTCGACTGGTCGCACATCAACAACACGCCCGACCACCCGGACGCCGCGGTTTCGGCTCTCAAGGAGACCGGGATCCGCGCCCAGTACGCCTATGGCTCGGCCAACACCTCGCTGGCCAAATACTGGTTCAACAGCGCGGAGGCCATTCCGGCCGACGACGTGCGGCGAATCCGCGAAACCTACTTCAGCAGCGACAACGGCCTGCTGACGATGGGTCTGGCCACTCGAGGGCCGGGGTTCTGTCAGGACGATGTGGTCAAGGCGGAATGGGCCCTGGCCCGCGAGTTGGGCATCCCGCTCACGATCCACGTCGCCATGGGCCGGTTGGCCGGCCGGTTCGCGATGGTCGAGCAACTCGACCGGCTCGGGCTGCTCGGGCCCGACACCACGTACATCCACTGTTGCTACTTCAGCGAGCACGAGTGGCAGCGGGTGGCCGACACCGGAGGAACGATTTCGATCGCCGCTCAGGTCGAGTTGCAGATGGGCCACGGCTGGCCGCCGGTCAACAAGTCGTACCAGTTCGGCTTGCGGCCCAGCCTCTCCGTCGACGTCGTCACGACGGTGCCGGGCGACATGTTCACCCAGATGCGAGCCGCGTTCGGCGCAGAACGGTCGCGAGTCAACGCGACCTGCTGGGAGGCCAACACCGCGGTGCCCGACACCATGCTCACCGTTCGTCAGATGCTGGAGATGGCCACCATCAACGGCGCGCACGTCGCCGGGTTGGAGGACAAGACCGGATCGCTGACGCCGGGCAAGCGGGCCGACGTCGTGCTGGTCGACGCCCGCGGCATCAACGTGGCACCCGTCATCGATCCGGTGGCCGCGGTGGTGCTCTGCGCCGATGTGAGCAACATCGAGACGGTCATCGTCGACGGCGTCGTTCGCAAGCGCGACGGCAGACTGCTGGCGGACGTGGACGGCGCCCGGGCCAAGGTCGAGGCGGCCCGCGACTTCCTGGTCGAGGCGGCGCGGACGAAGGGGGAGGCGGTGGCGTGACCACGAACCACATCGTCGGCCGGGCAGCGGACGCGGTCTTCGCCCCACCGTCCGGCTGGGCCGCCGGCGCCAAGGGCATGCGCCGGTGGACGGTGGTCAGCGAGGCCGCGGGGGCGGTCCACACCGGATTCTTCATCGGGGAGATGGACCCCGGCGGCCACCTGCCGTCGCACGTCCACTCGTTCGAGTCGAGCTTCTATGTCGTCGACGGCGACGGCATCGTCGACACACCCGAAGGTGCGTTCCGGGTAGGACCAGGGGATTACGGGCTCATCCCTGTCGGTATGCCGCACCGGTGGCGCAACGAAGGTCAGGCGGTGGTCAGGTGGGCGGAGATGCAGGCGCCCACACCCAGGGCGGGTCACGGTGGCGACACCTTGGTCGTCCCCGACTTGCCGATCGTCGACCCGGTGCCGATCGACGTCCGAGACCCACGCACGCGAAGCTTCGGCAACATCACCGCCGGGCACATGGACGTGACCAAGCAGGGCCAGAACCTGTTGGCCGTTTCGGCGAGCATGCGAACCGCCCTGCTCGTCTACAGCGGGATCACCGTGAAGATGATGGTCGACTCAGACCTCGGCGCCCAACTGGCGACGATGTTCATGGTGCAGTACCAGCCGGACGGAGTGGCCGGCGCGCACGACCACCCGTTCGAAGAGACCTACTACTTCCTCGAGGGACGAACCGAGGCCACGTTCGACGGGGAGAAGTACGAACTCGGCCCGGGTGACGTCGCGTGGGCCGGGGTCGGTTGTGTGCACAGCTTCCGCAATATCGGGGGCGGGCCGTTGCGGTGGCTGGAAACGCAGGCCCCGATGCCTCCGGCGCGGCACTCGTACCGGTTCGCGCGAGACTGGGAGTACCTGGCGGACGCACTCGGTGAAGGGAACGACACGTAATGAACGAACGAACCGTCGTGGTGATCGGCGGCACCTCAGGCATCGGGCTGGAGATAGCGCGGCACGTGCTCAAGGCCGGTGACTCCGTCGTGATCACCGGACGCGATGCCACCCGAGCCGCCGACGTGGCTGCGACGCTGGGTGAGGGGGCCGGCAGCCTGGCGGTCGATCTGGCGGAGCCGGAGACCCTGGCGTCCGCCCTGGCCGGTGTCGAGCGGGTCGACGGGCTCGTCCTGGCGGCCGTCGAACGCGACTCCAACACGGTCAAGGACTACGACATCGCACGGGCCCGGCGGCTCGTCACCCTCAAACTGGTCGGCTACACCGAGGTGGTGCACGCTCTGCTGCCCCGGATGAGCTCGGACGCGTCGATCGTGGTCTTCGGGGGCCGGGCGAAGGACCGGCCGTACCCCGGATCGACCACCGTCTCGACGGTCAACGGCGGTGTCGACGGGCTGGTCCGCACGATGGCCCTCGAACTCGCGCCGATCAGGGTCAACGCCCTGCATCCCGGCATCATCGGCGACAGCCCGTTCTGGGCCGGCAAACCCGATGCCGTGCTCGACGCCTACCGGTCCCGGACACCGGGTGGCCAGTTGGCGACCATGGCAGATGTCGTCGACGCCGTGGACTTCCTGCTGCGCAACAGGGGAGTCACCGGTGCGAGCCTCTACGTGGACTGCGGCTGGGAGGTCACGTGACCGACCGCCGGGTCGCGTTCATCGGCACCGGCCGGATGGGTGCGGCCATGGTCAGGCGGATCAGCGACGCCGGGTACCCGGTGACCGTGTACAACCGCACCCGGGCCAAGGCCGAGGCGCTGGCGTCGGCCAAGGTGAGCGTGGCGGACACCGCTCGCGAGGCCGCCGCCGCGGCCAACGTCGTGCTCGTCTCGCTGGCCGACGACGAGGCGGTCCGGGCGGCCTACGAGGGGCCGGACGGCCTTATCGCCGGGTTGACCGAAGGGGTAGTGGTAGCGGACACCAGCACGGTGTCGCCCGCCACACCCCGCAGCCTGGAGGGAGAGGTGCGAGCCGCAGGTGCGGTGCTGCTCGACACCCCGGTATCCGGCAGCGTGTCCACCGTCGAGCAGGGCGGGCTGACCATCATGGCCGGCGGCGACCAGGCGGCGCTCGACCGGATCCGGCCGGTGTTCGAGCCGATCGCTGCGCGAGTGGTCCACCTGGGTGCGCTTGGTACCGGCGCCACCATGAAGCTTGCGGTCAACAGCATCGTCCACGCGTTGGACGTGGCGCTTTCCGAGGCACTTGTGCTCGCCGAGCGCTCCGGAATCGATCGCGAAGCGGCGTACGACGTGATCGCCGTGAGCGCAGTTGGTGCTCCATTCGTACATTACAAGCGAGCTGCGTTCCTCGATCCGGAGGGAACGGCGGTCGCGTTCGCCCTCGACCTCGTCGCCAAGGACCTCGAGTTGGCTGCGGCGTTGGCGGCAGACACCGGTGCGCCGGGCACCCAACTCGCGGCCAACCGCGAGGTCGTCGGGGCGGCGATCGATGCCGGTTACGGCGCCGCCGATCTCAGTGCCATTGCCCAGTTCCTCCGCAGCAAGTGATCAATTCCCCCTCTCCCCTCGCTGATCATGCAAGAGTGGGGCGACACGCCGAATTGCCCGGATCGGCCCGCACCCCCGGTCAGGGGTTGCGCGGCGTGTCGCCCCACTCTTGCATGATCAGCGAGGTAGGGGTCCAGGCGTAGGTGCGCCAGAGGAGGTTGACCGCGTAGTCGACGCAGGTACCTGAGTGCTCGGCGAGGATTGCGTCGGCCAGGTCTGGTGCGAACTCGATCCGGACGACCGCTTCGAAGGTTGCTCGATCCGGGTGTTCCCAGCGGATGTCGAGCGACCTGCGATGCCAACCCTGACGAGCCCAGAACCGTTCCACCACCCCCGGGTCGTAGGACGGCAGCGCACGCCGGAACCAGCCGCCGAAGGTCGATCGCCGGGCATCGTTGTCGAGCACGAAGGCGGTACCGCCGCGGCGCATTACCCGGCCGAGCTCGGCGAGCCCGGGTTCGCTGCCCGGCCCGAAGAAGTATGCCCACCGGGCGTGCGCAACGTCGACGGACGCATCGGGCACCGGCAGCGCCTGCGCGGTTCCACGGCGGACGCTGATCCGCGTCGAGTGCGGGTCGGCCGTTGCCCGCGCGAGCGCCCGGGCCAGCAAACGAGGGTGCGGCTCGACGCCTACGACCGCCGCCGCGCCGGCCGCGAACCGTGGCAGGTGAAAGCCGGTCCCGCAGCCGATGTCCAGAACCGTCTGGCCCGCCCAGTCGTGGATTTCACGGATGGCCGACTCGAGGACGCCGTCCGGATCGACGCCGAGGTTCTCCTTCTCGTAGATGTCCGGGTGTCGCCAGATATTGGGGCTGGCTATCACGTGGTTCATGATCATGTGGTCAACACCGGTGAAAGCACGCCGAAGCTTCTCGCCAGTCGCGGTTCTCGGTGTACGCGCGGGGATCAGGGCAGCGCGCTGCGCCGAGGCGCCGGCCACAGTGCGCTCGGCCGGTGCCCGGCCAGCCAGGACAGTTCGGCGACATGCCGGCGCAGTGCCTCCACCTCTGCCTCGAGTTCGAGGATCCGCTTGATCCCGGCGAGGTTGACGCCCTCCTCCTGGGACAGCCGCTGCACCTCGCGGAGCAGTTCGATGTCGCGCAACGAGTACCGCCGCCCGCCGCCACCGGCCCGGCCCGGCTTGACCAGGCCGAGCCGGTCGTACTGGCGCAGAGTCTGCGGGTGCATACCGGCCATCTCCGCAGCCACGGAGATCACGTACAGCGGCTCGTCGACTCGCACCATCCGGGCGGCACCGGACACGGTCACGACGAACCTCGTTTCGGTGTCCATCGTCACTCCTTCCGTGCCGCGCGCATCAGTTCAGCGCGCACCTCGTCGCCAGACGTCGCGTCGCGAAGGGCCTCCAGTGCGTCCTTGGCCTTACGGTCCACGCGGGCCGGCACGGCGACCTCCACGGTGACGAGGAGATCTCCCGGAGTGCCGTCGGGCCGGCGAGCGCCCCGGCCACGTACTCGGAACGTCCGGCCGTTCGGGGTGCCTGGTGGCAACTTCAGTGTGACCGGGCTCCCGTTCAGGGTCGGCACCTTGATGTCGGCTCCGAGGGTGGCTTCGGGGAAGGTCACCGGGACGGTGACGGTCAAGTGCTCGTTCTTGCGGCCGAACACGGGGTGCGGACCGACGTGGACCGTGACGTAGAGATCACCCGGCGGCCCACCCCGCTCGCCCGGTGCGCCCTTGCCCTTGAGCCGGATCCGCTGCCCGTCGCGTACCCCGGCCGGGATCCGGACCTGCATGAGTTTGCTCGTCGTCCCCCGCCCGGAGCCGTGGCAGACCGGGCAAGGGTCGTCGACCACGAGACCGCGGCCCTTGCATTCGCGGCACGGTTCGGACAGCGAGAAGCCGCCGGCGTTGCGGCTGGTGTGCCCGGTGCCACTGCACGACGGGCAGACCCGCGGGACGGTACCCGCCTTCGCCCCAGTGCCCGCGCAAGCGGTGCAAGCCGATGAGCTCGTCATCCGCAACGGCACGGTGATCCCGTCGATCGCCTCGCGGAACGCGATGCTGACCTCGCTCTCGACATCGGCGCCGCGCCGCGCCTGCGTCGTGCGGGCGCGAGTGCCGAACAGCCCGCCGAACACGTCGCCGAGCCCGCCCTGGCCGGTCGAGGTGCCGCTCGTGCCGCCGAACAGGTCTCCGAGATCGAAGCTGAACCCGCCGCCACCGGAGGGTCCACTCCCGGTCGGCACCCGGAAACCGCTGCCGAACAGAGTCCGAGCCTCGTCGTACTCCTTGCGCTTGCTCGGATTGGAGAGCACCGAGTACGCCTCGGACACCTCTTTGAAGCGGGTCTCCGCCGCCCTGTCCGACGAATTGCGGTCAGGGTGGAGGTCACGGGCCAGATTGCGGTACGCCTTCTTGATGGTGGCCGCATCGGCGTCCTTCGGCACGCCAAGGATCTTGTAATAGTCCTTCTCAATCCAGTCCTTGGTGCTCACTGGCTTGCGTGCCTCCCTCCCTGCAACTCGTCAGTTGTCGGTCGTCTCTTCTGGCTCGGCGTCCGACGAGTCCTTCGGCTCGGCGTCCGATGCGGCCTTCGGCTCGGCGTCCGCTGCGCCCGCTGGCTCGGCCTCCGCCTCAGGTAACGCCTCGGTGGGCTCGGCGACAGCGACACGCGCCGCGCGGATGACCCGTTCTCCGAATCGGTAGCCGGGCATCAGGACCTTCGTGCAGGTCGGGACGGTGACCTCGTCGGAGTACTCGTGCATCAAGGCTTCGTGAATCGTCGGATCGAACTCGTCGCCCGGCTCGCCGTACCGCTCGAGCCCGAGCTTGGCCGTCACGCCCTCGATCGCCTCTCCCACCGACCGGAACGCGCCGGTGAGGTCGCCGTGGTCGCGGGCCCGCCCGATGTCGTCGAGCACGCCGAGCAGCTCACCCAAGACCGAGGCGACAGCGTTCTCGCGGACGAGATCGCGGTCGCGCTCGACCCGGCGGCGGTAGTTGACGTACTCGGCCTGCACTCGCTTCAGCTGGTCGAGCCGCTCGGCAGCCAGGGCCTCGGCGGCGGCGAGCGCCTCGGACGTCGCCGCGCCGGAGGCAGCCTTGGGCTCGGAGCCGGCCTGCTCGGCCGGCTGGCCGGCTGCCGAACCCGCTGGAGCGTCTCGTAACTCGCCGGTCTTAGGGTCGATCCGACGCCGGTCGCGAACGACCGGGCCGTCGCTCGGCTCTTCGGCTGTCACTTGTCGTCCTTCTCCTCGTCTACGATCTCGGCCTCGACAACATCCTCGTCCGCCGCGGTGTCGCTCGCCGCGGAATCCGTGTCAGCAGTATCACCCGCAGCGCTGTCGGCCGACGGCTGGGCCGAGGCGTAGATGGCCGCGCCGAGCGATTGGAAGGCGGTCTGCAGCCGCTCGGACGACGACTTGATGGCTGCGTCGTCAGCGCCTTCGAGCGCCTTCTTGGCCTCCGCGAGCGCGGCGTCGACCTCCGTCCGGACATCCTCCGGGAGCGTGTCGACCTTCTCCTTGTTCTCGGAAAGGAACTTCTCGGTTTGGTACACCAGCGCCTCGGCCTGGTTCCGGTTCTCAGCCGCCTCGCGGCGCTTGTGGTCCTCCTCGGCGTATTGCTCGGCCTCGCGGACCATCCGGTCGATGTCCTCCTTCGGCAGCGCGGAGCCGCCGGTGATGGTCATCGACTGCTCCTTGCCGGTGCCGAGATCCTTGGCCGAGACGTGAACGATGCCGTTCGCGTCGATGTCGAAGGTCACCTCGATCTGCGGCACACCCCGCGGCGCTGGAGGCAGTCCGGTGAGCTCGAAGTTGCCCAGGGACTTGTTGCTGCGGGCCATCTCGCGCTCGCCCTGGAACACCTGGATCATCACGGAGGGCTGGTTGTCATCGGCGGTGGTGAACACCTCGGACCGCTTGGTCGGAATGGTCGTGTTCCGCTCGATGATCTTCGTCATCACGCCGCCCTTGGTCTCGATACCCAGGGACAGCGGAGTGACGTCGAGCAGCAGGACGTCCTTGACGTCGCCCCTCAGCACGCCGGCCTGCAAACTCGCGCCGACCGCGACGACCTCGTCCGGGTTGACCCCCTTGTTCGGCTCCTTGCCACCGGTCATCTGCCGAACGAGCTCGACGACCTGCGGCATTCGGGTGGAGCCGCCGACGAGCACGACGTGGTCGATGTCGGCGACCTTGATGCCGGCGTCGCTGAGCACCTGCTCGAACGGCCTCTTGGCGCGTGCCAGCAGATCGGCGGTCATCTGCTCGAACTGAGCTCGGGAGATGCTCTCGTCTACGTGCACCGGGTTCTTCTCGGCGTCCTGGGCAATGTACGGCAGCGAGATCGAGGTCTGGGTGCTGGACGACAGCTCGATCTTGGCACGCTCAGCGGCCTCGGTCACACGCTGCATAGCGATCTTGTCCTTGGACAGGTCGATGCCGTGCGCGGACTTCACTCGGTCGACCAGCCAGTCAACGATCTTCTGGTCCCAGTCGTCGCCACCGAGGTGGTTGTCGCCGCTGGTGGCCTTTACCTCGACGACTCCCTCGCCGATCTCGAGCAACGACACGTCGAACGTGCCGCCTCCTAGGTCGAAGACCAGGATGGTCTGGTCGTGCTCGCCCTTGTCGAGCCCATAGGCGAGCGCGGCGGCGGTGGGCTCGTTGACGATGCGCAGGACGTTCAGCCCGGCGATCTCGCCGGCCTCTTTGGTCGCCTGCCGCTGAGCGTCGTTGAAGTAGGCCGGAGTCGTGATGACGGCGTCGGTGATGGTCTCGCCCAGGTAGGCCTCGGCGTCACGCTTGAGCTTCTGCAGGACGAACGCGGAGATCTGCTGCGGATTGAAGGTCTTGCCGTCGATCTCATGCTTCCAGTCCGAGCCCATGTGGCGCTTGACGGAGCGGATGGTGCGCTCGACGTTGGTGACGGCCTGGCGCTTGGCCACCTCGCCGACGAGGACCTCGCCGTTCTTGGCGAAGGCGACGACCGAGGGGGTCGTGCGCGACCCCTCGGCGTTGGCG
>DATHUM010000190.1:0-6562 GCA_035462225.1 Jiangellaceae bacterium
GACCCGCGCCGAGCGGCCAGCCGGCGGTCGTGCTCGGCACGATCGAACCGGCCGAGCGCCGGATCGGACGCCAGCACGTGATCGAGAACTGACGACTGCCAGCAGTGGGCGAACGCGGCCTCGGCGACATCCGGGCCGGCGTCGCGCCGCGTGAGCTCGCCCAGCAGGTCGCCGAGGCCGGCCGCCTCGAGGTCTGCCCTGAGCTCGGCCAGCCTCGGCAATGCCATCAGCACGTCGGCGGCGCCGGCCAACTCCGCCAACACTCCAGCCAACTCTGCGAACGGCAATTCGTGGATGTCCACGAGATCCGGATGCGCGTCGGCCAGCACCTGCAGGCCGGCACGTGCGGCCGCGGCCGCGCGAATGGCCGCCGCAAGATGCGGGCCGGTACGCGGAAGCCGCGAGTCTCGCGCCCGGCGGCGCCATTCGGCGAGTTGCTCCTGAACTGACACCAGCCGCGCATGCACATCGGCGCGAGCCAGCCGGGCGGACGGGTTCGCCTGCATGTCCCGGATCTGCAACCGGACCCGGCGGCGGGCGACCAGGCCCATCCGGCGGGAGTGCAAGGCCCGCTCCCTGCGGTCCGCGGTCGCGGCCACGAACTCGTCGAGCGGCGCGGACCAGATGTCCGGCTGGAACTCGTCCAGTGTCCCGGCCACCGAGGTGAGCAGGTCGACCGCAGCGAAAGCATCGGCCGGGCTGGTCGGCCCGGTGAGGCCGACCTCAACGCACGCCCGGGTCGCGGCATTGCGTAGGCCGGGCAGGGTTGTCGCGCGCAGCTCGTCGACGGTCGCGCGAATCCGCTCGGCGGCCCCGACCGTCGGGACGGCCGCCCCACTCCACGGCGTGATCTCGACTGCGGCGGCCAATCCTCCCAGGTCGGCGTAGGCCCGGAGCTTGACCCGCAGTGCCTCCCGGGTACCGACGCCGTACCGGACCAGCGCATCGCCGGGCACCCGCGCAGCCGTCCGCGCATCGGGGTCGGCTGCGGCGATCGCGGCCATCAGCTCGTACGCGCTGCAGTCCCAGGGGTCGCGGTCGACGTGCAAGGCGTCCAGGTAGCGCCGCAGGGCGCCGTCGTCGGCCGGCTCGCGTTGTGCCCTAGCCGGCGCTGAAGCGGGCTGCGCCGGGCCGTCGGTCTGACCGCCCGGCGACGGCGCGAGCCGCTGGGCCGTCTCGATGACGGCGTTCACCGCCTCGCGGGTCGCCTGAACCGAGGACAAGTCCAGCACGACATCATCGAGGCCGGCGCTGGTCAGCCGGTCCAGCAAGGTGGTGAGGCCGGCCCGCTTGGAGCCCACGACCAGCACCCGCTGGCCACTTGCCACGAGCTCGCCGATCAGGTTGACGATCGTCTGCGTGCGGCCCGTGCCCGGCGGTGCGTCCACCCGCAGGCTGTGGCCCGCGGCCACGGCGGCCACGACGTCGGTCTGCGCCGGGTCGGCATCCAGGGCAAGGCGCGGCGGTCGACTCGGCGCAGATGTGGCGTTCCGGATCGCCTGGGCCGCATGCTCGTCCCATGCCAATGCGGCGACGACGTCGTGCCCGTCGAGTTCTGGCGCTAGCGCTTCGAGATCGGCGACCGCAGCGTCCGGCTCGACCGCGAACGTGCCGAACATGGCACGGTGCGAAATCGAAAACCCATCGACGACGTGCGCGGGTGCGAATTCGCGCAGCCGCTCGACGACCTGGGGGTATCGCAACCGCCCGGACCGGTCGCGCAACGAGTCGAGTCCGAAACGAAGCCCGAGCTGGGTGTCCAGGGCGTGCAGCAGCACCGGGTTGACGCTCGCCTCGGTCGATACCTCGATGACGAAATCGGTTTCGGCCGGGTCGCGCGCCACGACGGTCGCTGGTCGAAGCAGGACCGGCGCTACGGGACGGTGGGCCGCTAACGGATTGGCCCAGGTGGCCAGGCCGATCGCCAGCATCGCGGTGTCGATGCCGCGTTCTTCGGCGAGTTCACGCGCCTTGTCGCGAATGGCGCGCGCCGAACGCAGCGCCGACGTCCGCAGCGGCTCGTGCGGGAACAGCCGGGACACCGTCACGGACTCGCCGTCGAGCAGCTTCTTGCGGGTCTCGGGATCGGCCGCCGCCAGATCCAACGTGCCGACCTTGAGGTCCCTGAAGTACAGCAGCGGATCCTTGCCCCCGAGGGCTCGGAGCTCGTCGGTCCAGCGGACCACTGCGTCCGCGACCAGCTCGGCGCGACCCGCCGGTTCGGTTGGGGTCGCCGGCGGTCGCGCGGCTGCGGCTTCATGTACCGTCGTCATCGCGCTCGTCCCCCGAGTTGCGGCCTCACTCGCCGAGGTTAACCAGGCCGGCGACACAATTCGTGGAGGCGCGACGGAGTCAGGGGACTTGGTGCAACGCACGTGACGCCCTAGAGTGACTGTCGCCGAAGGAGGGCACGTGAAGCTACTGGCTGATCAACCCACGGTCGACGTCGAGGAGCCTCCTCATCGCCCCGCCCTAGCCATCCTAGGCGGTATCGCCGTCCTCGTCCTGATGATCGGCGTCGGGCTGGCCCTGCTGCTGTCGGGCGGGCCCGACGACGAGGAGCCGCCCGCCCCTTTGGCCGACGACGGCGTCGGGCAGTCCGTGGACATGGCGAGCTGGACGGCGAGCGCCAACGCGGCCTGCCACGCGGCCGGGGACACCCCGCTCGTCGCCTCGGCCGACGGATCGCTGACCGATATGGACCGCGCCGTACGCAGCCTCGTCGTGACGATCCGTGAAATCCCGGTCCCGGCCGACCAGCAGGCCCGTGCCCTGATCCTGCCGATCGTGCTGAAGGGAGACGAGGCGGAGACCGCCTGGTCGGGCATCTCCGGCCTCGAGGGCGACGAGATCTCCGCCGCTGAGCTCGACGCAGCCAACGCGTCGACCCAGGCGTTCGTCAACGGCCTGGTCGACATCGGCGCCGACTGCTCTGCGCTCGCCGAATGATCACGTTCAGCATGCCTGTTGGTGCCGCACCAGGCGCGTGTGCATGGTAGGGCACCGATGCGCCTAGTGGCCTGATAGCAGAGCTGAGCGTCCGGGTGCGTCCGGCGTACACTGATTCCATGACTTGCGCGCTCGAGTCCTGGCGGTGGCAGCCCTAGCCGGCGGCCACCACTCGAGCGAACCCTCTTCCACTGGCCGCCGCCACGGCGGCCACGATCTTTTTTGGACGAGGCCGGTTCCTGTCGGCGGCGGCTGCCTGACCGACAAGGAGCGAACCGATGACCACCGTCCTGGAATCCCAGCCACTGTTGGCGGATGCAGCCAGTGTCGCCGCAGATCCCTCGCGGTACCGCATCCTCACCGGCGACCGCCCGACCGGCCCTCTTCATCTGGGGCATTACCTGGGCACATTGCAGAACCGCGTCCGTCTGCAGGAGTCGGGCGTCGAGACCTTCGTCGTGATTGCCGACTACCAGGTGATCACGGATCGCTCCCACCCGGGCGACATCGCGTCCGACGTCCACGAGATCGTGCTGGACTACCTGGCCGCCGGCCTCGACCCGGGCCGTACGACGATCTTCGCGCACAGCGCCGTGCCCGCCCTCAACCAGCTCATGCTGCCGTTCCTCGCCTTGACGACCGTCCCTGAACTGCAACGCAACCCGACGGTGAAGAGCGAAGCTGCCGACGCGGGTCTGTCGTCGATCAGCGGGCTGCTGCTGACCTACCCGGTGCACCAGGCGGCCGACATCCTGTTCTGCCACGGCAACCTGGTTCCCGTCGGCCAGGATCAACTACCTCATGTCGAGCAGACCCGGCTCATCGCGCGGCGGTTCAACGAACGCTTCGGGCGAGTCTTCACCGAACCGCAGGCACTGCTGTCGGACTCACCTGTGCTGCTCGGGATCGACGGCCGGAAGATGAGCAAGAGCCGCGGCAACGGCATCAGCCTGCGGGTGAACGAGGATGAGACGGCCCGGCTGATCCGCCGTGCGGTCACCGACTCGGAGCGCTTCATCACCTACGAGCCGGCCCGGCGGCCGGAAGTTACCAGCTTGCTTCTCATGGGTGCGCTGTGCGCCGGGACGTCTCCGGAGTCCCTGGCCGCTCAGATTGGCAGCGGCGGCGCTTCGCTGCTGAAGCACGTGGTGACCGAGGCGATCAACGAGCACCTGCGACCACTGCGCATGCGGCGCGCCGAATTGGCCGACGACGCCGGCCTGGTCCGGTCGGTGCTGGCGGTCGGCGCTGAGCAGGCGAACGAGGAGGCCAACCGGACACTCGCCGACGTGCACGCCGTGCTCGGCATGCACTACTGACCTGCACGATTCGTCGTGCCCATGTGGTCCCGACTTGCGCGGAACGCCGGTGCGCCGTCACCAGTCGGGACCACATGAGCTTGCAACCCACGCTCAGTCGGCCGTAAGACCCGTCCAAATCGCCTTGGTCAAGGTGGCGTCGGCATCGTCGCCGTCCAGTGACCACACCATCGCACCGCGGAGCTTCTCGTCGCGGATGTATGCCGTCTTCTGCCCGATCACCTCCGGGTCGTCGTACGTCCAGAACGTCGTGCCGTCGAACAACCAGGCGTGACCCGCGTCCTGGTCCCGATATAGCGCGTAGCCCTGGTCCAGCAGCGACCGCAAGACCTTCCAGTCCTCGTATCCGGCTTCCCATGTCGCCGGGGCCGGCCCGGTAGCGGGCTGGAACAGCCCGTCACCACCTCCGGAGACGCCGGTCCAGCCGCGTCCGTAATAGGGAATGCCGACGACGAGCTTGTCGCGGGTCGCGCCCCGGGCCAACCACTCTTGGACCGTACGGTCGAGGGTGAAGTCGGGGGTGGCTGGAGCGCCGGCCGGCTCGAAGAGGGCGGACTGGTGGTTCGTCACAGACTCCCATGTGCCATGGAAGTCGTAACCCTGGAGTGTCGCAAAGTCGAGGTACTTGAAGATCTTCTTGCCCTCATACCCGGCATCCATGGTGGCCGGGTTGGCCGGCAGGAATGCGGTCAGCTCATAGTGTTCGCCGGCCTGTCTGCCGTAGGCATCCAGCTGTCTGCGGAACTCGCGGACAAGGGCGGTGAAGTTCTTCCGATCCTCGGGACGGATTACGTTACCGACGTCCCCTGGCCAGTTCGGCCATTCCCAGTCGAGGTCGATGCCGTCGAATACCCCGGCCCCGACAGCTTCGCCGCCGCTACCGCCGTCGAGGATCGGCAGATTGCCCTTGATGAACAGATCGATGCACGACTCGACGAACGCCCGGCGGGACTCAGGCGTCAGCGCGGCGTTGGAGAAGTAGGTCGACCACGACCAACCGCCGATCGCGATATTGACCTTCAGGTGGGGATATTTCTCCTTCAACTTGAGCAGCTGGCCGAAATTGCCGTTCAGCGGTTCCCCCCAGATGTCACCGACGCCGTCAACGCTCAGTTCAGCAGGGACGGGCCACTGGTAGTCGGCCCAGGCGTCGCCTTCGCCGGGAATGTTGTCCTCGAAGCAGAGCCCGTCTTCGTTGACGTTGGCGAAGGCGTAGTTGATGTGGGTGAGATGTTCGGCGGCTCCGCTCGCGTCGAGGTCTTTGACGGTGAAGCCGCGGCCATAGATCCCCCACTGGGTGAAGTAGCCGACATTGAGCGGGGTGTTGGCTGCCGGCACAGACGCGGTGGTCTGGTCGACGCCGCCGGTCGCCATTGCGGTCATCGACCCGGCCATCAGGACTACCGTGGCCGCGGCTGCGGTGACGAGGCGAGTTGGAGAACGAAAGGCCATCGGCGCACTCTCCAGTTATTTGGTAGGTAAGTTACCTAATGTTGCCGCTGAATGTAGTCCCAGCCCTGGCACCCGTCAAGGCACTCTGTGCTGCAACCGGCGCCGACGCAATAGGGTCCACACTCAGCGACGCGCTAAGTTTCGGAGTCGTCCTCTGGTGGCGGCCGGAGCCATCGCTTGGCCGTCCTCTCGAGCGACGCCTTGGCTAGCGACGTGCCCAGTGTGACGAACAGCCCTACGGCAAGCACGGCGTAGAAGACCGTGAACACTTTGGAAATCGAATGCTGGGGCACTAGGTCCCCGTATCCAATGGTCAGACCGGTCACGACCGCGAAGTAGATGCTGTTGACTACCGACCACCCTTCCACGACGCTATAGAAGATCGTCGCCAAGGTGAGCAGCGTGGCGAGGCTGATGGCCGCGCCGCGAGCCGTTCGGTCGGCCCACACTGCGCGTATAACCGCGATCAGCCGGCGGAGCACCAGAAGCAGAGTCAGCACGCACGTAACATACGTCCTGAACAGGCCATGGTTGTCGGCGTTTAATCTAGAGCCGTGTCGATGGCGTGACGTGGTGGCCGGTTCGGCGACCGAGGCGGCAGACGGTACTGTTTTCGGGGTTCCCCGCGCAGGGACAGATGGCGTGGACTCCCACGCCCCCGTAGCTCAGGGGATAGAGCAACGGTTTCCTAAACCGTGTGTCGCAGGTTCGAATCCTGCCGGGGGCGCCCGCTCTGACCAGGTGACTCTTCCTGGTTTTTTTATCCGATTCTGCTGTCGTGGCACGGGTCGTGACACGAATCGCTGCTACGATCGCGCCATGGCAGGCGTGAATAGACGCCG
>DATHUM010000191.1:0-15322 GCA_035462225.1 Jiangellaceae bacterium
TATGTCATGCTCAACGCCTACACCGTGGACGGCGACATGATCGGAACCGGCGCGGACCTGGAGAACGGTGAACCGTTCCCGCAGGGCCAGGACGGCGGCTTCATCTTGGCGGGACTGCCCACCTCGTCGGTCTTCCTCGAAGTGCGAGTCTCCGATCCGGACGACGGGTCCGAAACCGTCTGGTGGTACGAAGTGAGCGAATCGTTCGAGACCGCGACGCCGATCTCCGTGGTGTCAGGTCAGGACACGCGCATTTCGATCGTCAAACCCGACTGACGTCAAGGCGGTGGCGGCCTCGGCCGGTTCGCTGGTCGAGGCAGCCAGTCACGCGACGATCACCCGAGCGCACCGTCAGGATCGATGCGGTTGTTGAGTCGGCGGCCGATCTCGCGGAGATTGCCGAGTTGTGCTCTGGTCAACGGGTCGATGACGAGTTGACGAACCGTCTCGACATGCCCGGGGGCGGACGCGACGACCTTCTCCCAGCCGCTGCCGGTCAGGATCGCGTTCGTGGCGCGCCCATCACTCGGGCAGCGTTCCCGGCGAACCCAGCCGCGCTGCTCGAGCCTGGTGACGACATGCGACAGGCGTGAGAGCGAGCCGCTGGCAAAGACCGCGAGATCACTCATCCGCAGCGTCCGGTCGGGCGCTTCGGACAGGCCGGCCAGGACCATGTACTCGAAGTGGCTGATGCCGGCGTCGCGCTGCAACTGGGCGTCCAGCGCCGCCGGAAGCTTGACGAGCACCGCGGCGAGTGCGCGCCACGCCCGCTGCTCATCGGCAGTCAGCCACCGCGCGGTGTCCGTCTCGGTCATGAAGTCAGAGTACGGCTCGGCGTTGCTCCGGACGGGCGCCGCTACCGGCCGTTTCGCTTACTTGATGCTTCAAGCTACTCTCGTAGTGTTACCAGCTACCGACAAGGAGTTCGGTATGAGCTCGATCTTCAACCCGGCCGTGCCGGCCGGCGCGTTCGACGAGTTTCTCGTCGACGGCGTTCCAGCCAGCCGAGCGCAACCGACCTGGACTCCGGACGACGGTGCGCTCCCCGCGCTCTATCTGAGCCACGGCGCCCCACCACTGTTCGACGACGCTGAGTGGATCCGCGAGCTGTTCGCCTGGGCGCAGCAGATGCCGAAACCGCGCGGAGTGCTCATCGTCAGCGCCCACTGGGAGTCCGCGCCTCTGATGCTTTCGGCCGCGGCCGCGGGCACCCCGCTGGTCTACGACTTCGGCGGGTTCGATCAGCGTTACTACCGGATGACGTACCCGACGCCGGACGCCGGCGCGCTTGCCACCAAGGTCGCGAGGTTGATGCCGGCTACCGAACCGGTGCACGAGCACGCCAGCCGCGGGCTCGATCATGGAGCGTGGGTGCCGCTGAAGGTCATGTACCCGCTGGCCGACGTCCCCGTCCTCCAGCTGAGCATCCCTACGCACGACCCCGCCCGGCTGATGGAGATCGGCCGGCGCCTCCGGCCGTTGCGAGACGACGGCGTCTTGATCATCGGGTCTGGCTTCATGACCCACGGCCTGCCTTTCCTCACCCGCGAGATGGTGATGCGCAACGCGGTGCCGAGTTGGTCGGCCGATTTCGACAGTTGGGTCGCCGACGCACTGGACCGCGGCGACGTCGACACGCTCGCGGCGTACCGGTCCAAGGCCCCAGGCATGCCGTACGCCCACCCGACCGTCGACCACTACATCCCGCTGTTCGTGACGCTAGGCGCCGCCGGCGATCCGGAGCAGCGCGCGCAGACGGCCATCACCGGCTACATGATGGGGCTGTCTAAGCGTTCGTTCCAGATCGATTGACGGCCGGGCGGCGGCGGGCGAGCCGAATCGTCCAGGTGCAGCCGACCAGTGCGACGGCGGCAGCCACGGCGAACGCCACTGGGATTCCGCCAGCAGCGGCAACGACTCCCAGCATGATCGGGCCACCGCCGAGTCCGATATCGATGCAAGCGCTGGCCGTCCCTGACGCCGCTCCCCGCTCGGACGGACGAGCCGTGGCGAACACCGCGGTGAAGAACGCCGGCGTGCTGAACGTGACGCCCAGCGCAAGCAGGATGGCACCCGTGATGACGCCCGAGGGCGCGGGCCACATTGCGATCAGGATCAGGCCGGACGCCATCGCGACCAAGGAAGCCGCGCCGAGCTTCAGGGGCGGCAACCGGTCGGGCACTCGGGCGAAGACGAATCGGCAGATCACGACGACCAGGCCGTAAAGCGTCAGCGGGAGCCCGGTACGGGCCATGCCCACATCGTCGGCGTGCAATGCGACGAACGCGAGGAACCCGCCCATGGCCACGATCGATGCGAGGAAACCGAGCGCCGGAGGGATGGCCGGCCAATGCACAAAGCGAGTAGGCCCGTCACCGGCGGTCCGGGGCTTTCGGGTCTCACCGATGCCGAGGACCACCGCAGCGGCGAGCAGCGCCAGCACTGCCGCACCCTGCCACGCAGCGGCGTAGCCCCATGTCCGGACCAGCAGATCGCCCAGCACCGGTCCGAAGGCGATGCCTAGATACAGCCCCAGCGAGTTGTAGCTGAGCGCCTCGCCCATCCGGCTCGGTGGCGCGAGGTCGGCCAGCGCAGCGTATGAGGCGACGAAGAACGCCGCCTCGGCGACACCCGACAGCAGCCGCAAACCCACGATGACCGCAAGCGAGTCCGTGTAGGCCGTGGCCAGCAGGCAAGCCGCAGCCAGCACCGCACCACCCATCATTAGCGGCCGTCGGCCGAGAGTGTCGGTCAACCGCCCCGCGACCGGGCGCAGAACCAGCGCTGAGACCGCGAACGCACCGAAGGCCAGCCCGGCGCCGGCCGTAGTCGACCCCACGGGACCTGTTACGTAGAGCGGCAGGACCAGAATGGCCAACCCGGCGGCTGTGAAGTACGCGAGATCGGCGACGGCGAGCCCGACGAAGGCCGGCGTGAAGAGGCGGTCGCGAGGCTGGGTGGACTGGTCTGCAAGCGTAGATGTGGCCATGCCGACAGGTTCGCGGCATCGGTCACCCGCCCGCCTGGGTAGACCTACCTATCTTCGACCCTTCCCTTGGTCCGAGGAGGCCGTGTTCCATGGCGAACAGCGCGGCCGCGGCCCGCGTCGAGGCGCCGATGCGGGCGTACACGTCCTGGACGTGGTGCTCGGCGGTGCGCGGTGAAATCACCAGTCGTTCGGCGATGTCTCGGTTCGACAACCCGCTGGCCACCAGCCGCAGCACCTCGACCTGCCGGCTGGTCAGCCCGGCAGGACCCTGTCGCCGAACCTGGCGCTGGTGCCCGGCCGCTTCGAGGACGGCTTCCACCGCATCCGCGTCGAGGCGCCCCTGCCGGGCCTCGTCGCGCAGCCACCTCGCGGCGCTGTCGGCCGTAGCGGCACCATTGTTCGCGGTCGCCGAGCAATAGGCGTCCGCGGTGGCGAGCACGCGCGACGCCATCGACATCCGGTCGCCACCGATCCCGCGGTGGTAGCCGCTGCCGTCGCACCGCTC
This sequence comes from Jiangellaceae bacterium, assembly GCA_035462225.1. Taxonomy (GTDB): domain Bacteria; phylum Actinomycetota; class Actinomycetes; order Jiangellales; family Jiangellaceae; genus JASLBX01. The sequence goes on from DATHUM010000191.1 coordinate 3,495, forward strand.
ATGATGCTGGCCGGCCAATATGGCGACCTCGGCCAGTTCGGGAATTCGGGCCAGGATGCGCTCGCCGTGGTACGGGTGCAAGTTGGCCTGATCCCGCTCCGTCGAGCTCAGCGGCTCAGCCTTGTCCCAGATCCGGCTCGACACCGCGACCCGGCCGATGTCGTGAACGTGCCCGGCCACTCGCACCGGGTGGACGTCACCCGCTAGGCCGAGCCCGCCCGCCGCCGCAGCCGCGAGGTCCGCGACCGCCGACGAATGCCCGTGCAGCCGCGGGCTCTTCAGGTCAACCAGGTCGCCGAAGGTGCGGGCGACCGACTCCAGGTCGTCCCGGTCGACCAACTGCACCGGATCCGGCTCGCAGTCCAGAGCCGCCTCGTAGGCGTCCGCCGACTCGACGCCGTCGAGCAGCTCACCGGCGTGGTCCACGAACAGGTCGACGAGAGCCGGATCCAGGTAGCTGCCCGACCGGCGCCGCACCTCCGCCAGCGCGGCGTCCCGACCGGCGTGCATGAGGAACAACACCGCAATGGAGGCGACATGCATCAGCCGAGTCGCCAGCGGGATGTCCTCGCCGGAGCGGCGAGGGTGCCCCTTGCCGTTCCACATGCACAGGGCGTGTACCAACCCTTGCCGCACCGATTCGGGCAGACCCAACCGGCTGGACGCCTCTCGAGCGACATCGCAGGTGGCAAGCGGACCAGCCGCGTCGAAGCCACGCATCGACCGCACGGTGGTGGCGAGTACGCGGGCTCGCGAACGGCCGGTCGCTGCCGCCATCCCTGGCACCCAGACCCGGAACAGATCGCGGGGATCGCTGAAGTCCATCAAGAACGCCAGCCGCCCGGACGCGATGTCGTCACCCCAGACCGCACCTGCCTCGTGCGAGAAGGCCGTACATCCGATGTGCTGGAGGAGGGAGACGTAAACCACGTCGCGGACCTGCTCCGCGTCGCAGCCGGCCGCCCGGGCCAGCCGGGTCGCGACAACACACCGGCGGAGCGATTCATCGCTCGCCGCACCGACACCGAGATCGGTGATGGCGGCGAGCCCACCGAGCAGCCCGAGCAGGCGGAACATGCTCCACAGTGGCATCTCACCGGCCCGGTCCGCTAGCGGTTGCTGCCATCGAGCAGCGACGGCGATCGCCGTAGAGTCTGGTCCGTGACTACCGAACTGCACCCCAACGTCCGGCGGGTCGCCGACATCCTGGCCGAGCACGGCGCAGCCGGGCAGGTCGTCGTCCTCACCGAGGCCGCCCCGACTGCGGCGGCCGCCGCCGCCCAGCTCGGCTGCGAGGTGGGGGCCATCGCCAACTCGCTGGTCTTCGACGCCGACGGGTCGCCGCTGCTCGTGCTGACAAGCGGCGCACATCGAGCCGACACGGCTCGACTCGCTGCGGCCGCCGGCGTTTCCGCGGTCCGCCGGGCGTCACCCGAGTTCGTCCGCGAGCACACCGGACAGCCGATCGGCGGCGTCGCTCCTGTCGGGCATCCGACGCCCATCCGGACGTTCATCGATACCTGGTTGGCCAGGCATGAACAGGTGTGGGCGGCCGGGGGTCACCCGCACACGGTGTTCCCGACGACCTACGACGAGCTGATCGCCCTGACCGGCGCGACCCCCGTCGAGGTTTCGGCCTAACTGCGTTTGTGCCCCTGGTGGTGACCGAACCAGGCAGCGAATCATGCCGGCGGTTCTGGGATGACGCCGACACCGTGGTGACAAGCCGCTTGCTTTCCGTGGAGACAGCTGCCGCCCTGGTCGCGCTGGCGACCGGAAGCTGCTGGATGCGTGGAGCGAGCTGGGAATCGACACCTTCGACACGAATCCTCGGCAACCGGCTACCTGACTGAGCCGAGGCCCGGTCCACGCATCAGGATGAGTGCATGACCGATGCGAAGAACCCCCGGGCGGTACGGCAGATGAGGTTGGTCGTCGAAGCTGAGGACTACGACGAAGCACTGGCCTTCTTCCGGGACGTGCTCGGCATGCCCGAGGAGCTTGCGGTCTCCGGCGGCGACGGTGCTCACGTCACAATCCTCGACGCCGGCCGGGCCACGCTCGAGCTGGCCAACCCCGCGCAGAAGCGGATGATCGACGATGTCGAGGTCGGCCGGCAGGTGGCCCCCAAGATGCGCGTCGCATTCGAGGTCGGCGACACCAGCGCGGTCACCGAAGAACTTATCGCGGCGGGTGCGATCCAGGTCGCACCGCCGACCGAGACGCCGTGGCGATCACTCAATGCCCGGCTGGACACGCCCGGTGGGCTGCACGTCACGATCTTCCAGGAGCTCGAGCAAGAGGGCACGTAGGGCAGCCGGCTCAGTTATGAAGATCAATCGGTCACGACACGTCGGGCGGACGCGCGTCGGCTCGGCGTGTCGTGACCACTTGATCTTGTCTCGTGGCCCTACGCCGCCCGAGAGCGCGCGAGCCAGTGCTGGTAGCCGTCCTCCAGCTGTGGTGATCCGATCGGGTCGACGACGGAATCCTGCCGGCGCTCCGGAACCAGGTCCTCGCCCACGCACCGGGCGGCCAGCAACGCCGCGCCCACTGCCGATGCGCTCCGCAGCCTCAGCCGGCGGACCGGGCGGCCGAGTACGTTGGCGGCGAGCTGGACGAGCAGGGAGCTGCGCCACCCGCCACCGGACAAGGTGGCCTCGGTATGGCCGGACGCCGGTGCACCGAGCAGCTCTACACCCCTTCTGATAGCGAACAGGACGCCCTCGACGGCCGCTCGAGCCAGATCGTCGCGCGTGGTGTCGAGGCCCACTCCAAGCCACCCGCCGGCACTCGACGGAGAGGCGACGCCGCCGCGCTCGCCGGTGAGGAACGGCAGAAACGACACATCCCCGGGCCGACCCCTGGCCGCAGCCGCGATCAACCCATCCCAGCCGGTGTCCAACAGACGTGCCACGTGGTCCAGGGCGAGTCCGCCGTTCTGTAGCGCCGCCATCGCGTACCAGCCATCCGTCGCGTCCGCATAGAGGTGAGTGGACGGATGGGCACCCGTGCGGGTTGCAGCCGACCGCCGGACGATCACCTGGGCTCCCGTGCCGAGGTTGATGTGGACACCGGCCGAGCCGACGGCGAGCACGGCCGCCGGTGTGTCACCGGCACCGGCGGCTACGGCTGCGTCCGGCGTAGTGCTCGCAACGATCCGTGACAGCCAGTCGGTCCGTCCCACCGGCCGACTGCTTGGCAGCGCGACCGGCAGCAACCGGTTCGGCAGGCCGACCGCCGCCGCGACGTCCTCGGCCCACCTGTCGCGAGGCAGGTCCCACAGCAGAGTGGCCGACGCGTCGCTGCGGTCCGTCAGTGGCAACGGCATTGCCGGGTGGCTGGTCAGTGCGTGGCGCACGACGTCCTTGGCGAGCAACGCGACAGCGGCCCGGTCGACCACGTCCGGGTGATGTTCGACCAGCCAGCACAGCATGGGCCCGGTCATGCCGGGAACGATGGGGTTGGCGAGCCGCGCCAGCCGCTCCGCCGGAAGTTCGCGCCAGCGGTCCAGAACACCCGTGGCCCGCCGGTCCGGCCACAGAATGGCCGGCGCCACCGGCCGCCCGGACTCATCGCAGAGAACCACACCGTGCATCTGGCCGGACACGCCTATCGCGCGCACGATCACTTCGGCTTTTTCACTCACCAAGCGCGAGGTGGCTCTTTCGGCGGCCGTGATCCACTCACGAGGATCGGCCTCCACCCACCCGGGCGCGGGCGTAAAGATCGGGTACGGTTCGTCTGCCGTCGCGAGCAGCCGACCGTCATCGCCGACCAGAGCCGCCTTCAGTCCGCTCGTTCCGACGTCGATGCCCAGGTATGCGTTCGTGACCACGTCACCCCAGGCGCTCGATCAGCCGGACCGGGTCGTCGATCACGCCGCGCAGCACCGCAAGGGCTCCGCCGGTAAGGGCGGCATGGTCGGCCACCGGTGCGGCGCCCACCGTCACCGGTGCCCACGGCGCGCCAAGCACCCGATCCCTGAGCTCGGCTTCGATGGCCGGCGCAAGCAGCTGGGCGATGCCGGCGAAACTGCCACCCAGCAGCACCTGATCGATGTCCAGCAGGTTGACCGCATCGGCGATGGCCTGGCCGAGCGCCGCACCCGCATCCTGGACCGTGGTTTTCGCCGCCGCGTCGGCGGTGGACAGCCGGTCCGCGAGCATCTCGTCCGGCGTGTCGACGTCCAGCCCCACGGCGCTGACGAGGGCCTCCTTGCCGGCATAGCGTTCCAGGCAACCGGTGGAGCCACACCGGCACAGCGGACCACCCGGGTCGATAGTCAGGTGGCCGATCTCGCCGCTCCACCCATGCAGCCCGTGGAATATCTCGTCCTCGACGACGATGGCCGCACCCACACCGACGTCCCCCGATACGTACAGGAACGTCCGGCGGGTCCGCACGCCGGCGGGAACACCCCAGATCTGCGCGAGGGCGGCCAGTTTCGCCTCGTTCGCCACCCCTATCGGCAGGTTGGCCGGCAGGTTCATCATCGGCAGCGGTTCGAGATCCGACCAGCCTAGGTTGGGCGCCACTCGGAGGGTGGAGGTGCGCATGTCGACCAGGCCCGGCAGAGCCAGCCGGCCGCCGGCGACGCGCATCCCAGCCTGCTCCAGCTGCTTTACGAGCCCGCGGGCGAGCCGTCCAAGCTGGGCGAGGGTGTCGTGCGGGTCGCTGCCGTGCAGATCGTCGAGGACCACGAGTTCGTCGACGATCGCACCGGTCAGGTCCACCGCCCGGCCGCCGAGGTAGTCGACGTTCACTTCCAGACCGACCCCGACGACGGTGCGCGCGGCGGGTACGAGTGGCACCGCCGGCCGGCCCCGGCCGACCGGCGTGGCGCGCGGCAGCTCCGCCACGATGCCGGCGGCCAGCAGGTGGTCGACAAGGGTCGACACGGTGGCACGCGTCATGCCGGTCATGGCGGCCACACCCGCCCGCGAGAGCGGTTCGGCCGCGTCAACCACTGCCCGTGCGACGGTGGCGAGGTTCCGCTCGCGCAGCAGCGCCTGGCGAGCCGGCAGCGTCGTGCCCACGCCTTGACCATAGCGGCCGTCGAGGAATAAGTTCATTGGAAGTACAAAACATTCGTACGGCGAGGAGGCCGAAGTGTCCGACAAGCAGATACCTTTCTCCTTCGGGTTGTGGACGGTCGGATGGCAGGCCCTGGATCCGTTCGGCAGCGCTACTCGCCCGCCGCTCGATCCCGCCTACTCCGTGCACAAGCTGGCCGAGATCGGAGCGTGGGGGTTCACGTTCCATGACGACGACGTCGTCCCGTTCGGCGCGGACGACGACGTTCGGGCCAAGGCCCTGGCCTCCGTTCGCAAGGCCGCCGAAGAGACCGGCCTCGTGATCGAGATGATCACGACCAACCTGTTCAGCCATCCGGTGTTCAAGGACGGCGCGCTCACCTCGAACGACCGCTCGATCCGCCGGTTCGCCCTCCGCAAGGCGCTGCGCAACGTCGATCTCGCCGCCGAACTGGGGGCCCGGATCTTCGTCATGTGGGGTGGCCGCGAAGGTGCCGAGTACGACGGCGCCAAGGACCTGCACGCGGCACACGCCCGGTACGCCGAAGGCATCGACACCGTCGCCGCCTACATCAAGGAGCAGGGCTACGACCTGCGGATCGCGCTGGAGCCAAAGCCGAACGAGCCCCGAGGCGACATCCTGCTGCCCACCATCGGTCACGCACTCGGCCTCATCGCGCAGCTCGAACACGGCGACATCGTGGGCCTCAATCCGGAGGTCGGCCACGAACAGATGGCCGGGCTCAACTACACGCACGGCATCGCCCAGGCGCTGTGGGCCGGAAAGCTGTTCCACGTCGATCTGAACGGCCAGCGGTCCATCAAGTACGACCAGGACCTCGTCTTCGGGCACGGCGATCTGCTGTCGGCGTTCTTCACCGTCGACCTGCTCGAGAACGGCTTCCCCGCGGGTGGCCCCCGGTATGAAGGGGCCCGGCACTTCGACTACAAGCCGTCTAGGACCGAGACCGAGCGCGGGGTGTGGGACTCCGCCCGCGCGAACATAGAGACCTACACGCGGCTGGCCGCGCGGGCGGCTGCCTACCGTGCCGACCCGGAAGTTCAGGAGGCCATGCGGCACGCCGGCCTGTTCGAACTGGCCGAATCGACGCTCGCTCCCGGAGAGTCGATCAGCGACCTGCTCAGCGATCGCAGCGCGTTCGAGGACTTCGATCCGGACGCGGCGGCTCAGCGCGATTTCGGGTTCGTTCGACTGAACCAGCTGGCCGTCGAGCACGTACTCGCCCGGCCATGAGTGCCCTCGTCGCCGGCGTCGACTCGTCGACCCAGTCCTGCAAGGTCGTCGTCCGAGAGGCCGAGACCGGACGCCTCGTGCGGTCCGGCTCGGCCAAGCACCCGGACGGCACTGAAGTCCACCCCGATGCCTGGTGGGATGCGTTCCAGGAAGCCGCGGCCGCTGCCGGCGGCCTCGACGACGTGGCGGCGATCTCGGTCGGCGGGCAACAGCACGGCATGGTCGCGCTGGACGAGGCGGGCAGTGTCGTCCGCCCGGCTCTGCTCTGGAACGACACCCGCTCGGCGGGCGCCGCGCTGGAGCTGATCGACGAACTCGGCGAACGGGCCGGCGGTGACGGTGCGACCGGTTGGGCCGCGTGGACCGGTTCGGTGCCGGTGGCCTCATTCACGGTGACGAAGCTGCGGTGGCTGCGCGACCACGAGCCGGAGAATGCCGAGCGAGTGGCGGCGGTGGCGCTCCCCCATGACTGGCTGTCCTGGCGGATCGCCGGGTACGGCCCGGCCAGTGACGGCTTGGAACCCAACCTGGCCGCTCTCGTGACGGACCGCTCGGACGCGTCAGGGACGGGCTACTGGTCGCCGCGCGACGAGGACTACCGGTTGGACCTGCTGGCGCTCGCGCTGGGCCGCGCAGTGCGAGTGCCCCGGGTCCTTGGCCCAGCGGAGTCGACCGTGGCGCAGCGGCCGGGAGTGATCCGGCCGGGAACCCTGATCGGCGCCGGAGCCGGCGACAACGCCGCCGCCGCGCTTGCCCTGGACATGCGACCGGGTGATGTGGCCGTCTCGATCGGCACGTCCGGCGTCGTCTCGGTGGTGAGCGCCAGACCGACCGCCGACGCGACCGGGCTGGTCGCAGGGTTCGCCGATGCCACGGGCTCCTACCTTCCCCTCGCCTGCACCCTGAACGCCAGCCGAGTGCTGGACGCAACAGCGGCCCTGCTCGGGGTGGATCACGGCGGGCTGGACGAGCTCGCGCTGTCGGCACCGGCCGGCGCGGACGGGTTGGTCCTGGTGCCGTACTTCGAGGGTGAGCGCACACCCAACCGGCCGGATGCCACCGGCACGCTCCACGGTCTGCGGCTGTCCACGACGACGCCGGCGCACCTGGCCCGGGCGGCCGTCGAAGGTGTGCTGTGCGGGCTAGCCGACGGCCTGGACGCAGTCCGAGACCAGGGAGTGCCGATCGACCGTCTGCTGCTCATCGGCGGCGGCGCCCGATCGGCCTCCGTACGCAAGATCGCGCCGCAGGTCTTCGGCATGCCGGTGCAGGTTCCCGAGCCCGGTGAGTATGTCGCGGACGGCGCGGCTCGCCAGGCCGCGTGGGCGTTGTCGCATACCGGCGCACCGCCCCGGTGGGCTTCGACCGACCCGGACGTGTACGAGGCAGCGCCCGGACCCCACATTCGCGAGCAGTACGCCGCCGTCCGCGATCAACTGGCTTGACCCCACCCCACGCTGATCATGCAAAAGTGGGGCGACACACCGATTCGTCCCGGTTAGCTGGACGGGCTCAACTCGGGCAATTCGGCGTGTCGCCCACTTTTGCTTGATCAGCGTGGGTGGGGCTAGGGCGTCAGGGGCGCAGGACGTACAGCTGGAAGAACCCCGCGTCGACATCCAGCCGCTCGACCGAGGTGAATCCTGCCTGCGCGGCGAGTTCCTTGACGATCGGTGCCCGGATCACCGTGCCGATCCCGGCCGACGGCTCTTCAGCGAGCGCGGACGGAAGGCAATGGGTGACGCTCCAGCCGTACATCATCCGTTCGAGCTCGTCGCCGGGGCCGGTGAAGTGGTCCGGCACGTTCTCGTCCGCAACGAGCACCACGCCGTCCGGACCCAGCGCCTCGCGGGCTGCCCGCAGGACGGTGGCCGGCTGGGCCATGTCGTGCAACGCCTCGAGGATCGTCACCAGGTCGAATGGCCCGTTCGCAGCCATCTCCTGCGCATCCGCGGCGAAGAACTTGACTTCGGCACCGGCCTCGGCGGCGTTGTGCTGCGCCGATTCGATGCTCGCCTGATCCGCGTCCCAGCCGACCACCTCGGCATGCGGAAGCTGGTCCGCCATCGCGATGGTCGACCACCCGACGCCGCACCCGAGGTCGGCCACCCGGCGAACCGAGTCGGCCAGGCCGGGCACGGCGCCGATCCACGCCGGCACGAGATCGTGGACGAAAGCCGGTCGGTTGATCGCGCCCTGACCCTCGCGAAGGTGCTCGCCGTAGGCGGCGAACGGCACGCCCTCACCAGTGCCGAACGCCGCGGCGACCGCGTCGATCGTCTGGCCGACGCCACCGATCACGTCGGCGAGCGGTGAGACGTGGCGTGGATCGTCGGGGGTGACGAAGACAGCGCGCGCGGCGTCGGTCAGTCGGTACCGGCGCCGATCCCAAGCCTCGTCGACGTCCTCTACTGCGACGAAGCCGGCCACTGCCTGCTGCTCGAGCCACTCGCGGGCGTACCGCTGGTCGACACCGGCGGTGACGGCCAGGTCCGGCGCAGTCATCGGACGTTCGTCGAGTGCCCGGTAAAGCCCGAGCCGGCGGCCGAGGTGGATGGAGAAGATCTCGAGTGCGGCGACGGCGGAGGAGACGATGCGGTCTTCCAGCGCCTGCTCGGTGTTGGGGCCTGCGGTTGTCACGGTGCTCCATTCGGTCGGCAGGCGGTGCCTGCTCGTTTGTGCTTTCACCCCTAAGGCGTGAGGTGGCACCGCACACCGTGTGGTCAGAGCTTCCAGGAGACCTCTGCCGACGGTTCGTAGCGGCAGAACCGACCGGTTTGCACTGATCGCCGCAGGTGATCGGCGAGTTCGGGGTGACTGGACTGCAATCGGTCGATCGCGGCGCGGATTCGCCACGTGACGGCCGTCCGTGCCCGCTCGGCTGTCTCACCACCCGTTTCCCTGCTTCGGCCGCCAAGCCCGTACGCCGAGCTCAGCTCGTCGACGAGCGCGTCCAGTTCGAGAGTCGCACGCTCAGCGCGGTACGGGTCATTGGCCCGGTCGGCGTCATCGACCTCGGCCTGTAGTTCTCGAATCCGCACCTGATACTCGGCCCGAGCCCGCTCGTCCAGAACCGGGCCGGTGCTGGGCACCACGGCGCCGGCGCCGATCAGGTCCATCGCCGAGATCTCCTGGCCGGGCCGGCTCAACAGCGCGGCGATATCGGACATGCCCTTGGTGTGACGAGCGAACGCGGTCCGGCCGGCGAAGCTCACCTTCCACACGTCGCCCTGGCGGATGAAGGCGTTCGGAGCGGCTTCCTGCGGCTCCACGAGCGGCTGCTCAGGGTGTGGCGTCCCGCCCGACGGCTCAACTCGCAGCGCACGACAGGTCATTTCCAGCGCGTACTCACCGACGAGCGGCGGCAGCGAGTCCGGGTCGACGCCAAGTCGCGCCAGCAACTCCCGATCTGATGCACTCAACGCGCGAGCCGGCAACCGGCCGGCCGCGGCCAATGCCAGGACGGCATCGTCTCTGGCTCCTTTCCGTTCGAGTACCGCCGCGGCCAGCAGGAGTGCCTGGCGCAGTTCGACCACCTCATGGGCTGCGTCGAACGCGACCAGTGCCTGAGCCGCGTGTTCGGCGGCGGCGGCCAGGTCGTCGTTCAGCAGGGACGCCAGGGCCACCTGGTAGGCCGCGGTTCCGACGGCCCAGGTGTGTTCGTGCCGGCGGGCGTCCGCCAGCACCTGCGAGGCGAGGGTGGCTGCCCGGGCCGAGTCGATCCGGACCAGGACATGGCTCTCGAACAACCGGATGCACCGCCGGCACAAGACGTACTGGTGGCTCTCTTCCTCCAGCTCGGCGAGCAGGCCGACCGCCCTGTCCACATCTCCAAGGGTGGCCATGGCCAGCGCCCGGTGCCCGTCCAACTCCAGCACGTGCGCGCGCAGACCGGCCGCCTGCGCTGCTTCGGCTCCCGCCCGGAAGTGTTCGACGGCCTGCTGCGGCCTGCCGGCCTGGCGGTCCAAGATGCCCAGCGTCCGGTGCGCCAGGGCGGCTCCGAATCCGTCCCCGTCGAGTGCCCGCATCGCGGCCGAACGCGCCGCGGTGATCCGGTTGGCCGCCCGGTTGAGATTCGACAGCACTCCCCAGGCGGTGCTCCCGGCGTCCGGCCACCGCTCGACCAGGCGGGTGACCAGCTCTGCGGCCTCGGACTGGAAGCCGACATCCTCCAGCCAGAACAGCGGCATCAACATCCGAGTGGCCCGCTCCGGCGTCCGATCGTTCTCGATGCACCACGTGAGGGCGGCGGCGATGTTCCGGTAACTTCGGCGGACCTCGTCAGGAGTCTGCGGATCCTGCATGTGGACGACCGGATCGGACAACCGGTCACACAACACCGCGATCGCATCGACGAACCGCTCCCGTGTCGCTCCCAACCGACCGCTCGTCGAGAGCCGGGTGCGGCAGTGTGTCCGGATGGTATTGAGCAGCCGGAACCACGACGTGTCGCGGGCGGGTTCGCGAACCACCAGTGAACGGGTCAGGAGTGATTGAAGTACCGGCACCGCGTGCGCCGGGCTCGGCAGACCGGCGACATCTGCTGCCAGATCCAAGGTGAACGGGCCGGCGCAAACCGACACGGCCTCGAGTACCGACCGGGCGGTGTCGTCGAGCAGGTCGACCGACCACGCGATTGTCGCGTCCAGGCTGGACCGCCGGTCGTCGGTACGTGGGCGGGCTCGGGACAGCAAGTCCAGGCGGGTCTCCACGCTGTCCCTGATTTCGGACGGAGTCAGCACGGTGGCCCGGCTGGCGGCCAGCTCGATGGCAAGCGGCAGCCCATCGAGGCTGCGGCAGAGGGATTCGACGTCGTCCCACCGCTCGGGTGGTTGCTGACCCCGGGCGGTGGCCAGCGTGACGAACAGCTTCGCGGCGTCCGACGGCTGACCCTCCAATGACAGCGGCGGCAGCACGAAGACCCGCTCGTCGGGCAAATCCAAGGGCTCGCGGCTGGTGGCCAATACCGCCGTCTCGGGCCGCCGTTCCAGCAACTCCAGCACGAGGTCGGCGATCGGCCCGGCGAAGCGCTCGCAGTCGTCCAGAAATATCAGCGTCGGCCCGAGGCCGTCGTCGCTGAGCAGGGCGTCCCAGGACGGGAAGCCGAGGCAGCCGACGAGTTCTTCCCGCAGGTCATCGCCGCGCAAGCTCGATACGTCAGCCCTGAGGACGCTGCGTCCGTCCTGCTGCGCGGCGGTACGAGCGAGGGTCGACTTGCCCACGCCGCCGGTGCCCGTGACGGTTACGAGGCGGTGCGTGCGCAGCAACTCGGCTACGCTCGCCAGCTCGGCCTCGCGACCAATCATGGCCTTATCATGCCGAAGGACCTTACGGCCCACCCGAATGTCAGCTGCCGGCCGCTGCTAGGCGATCTGCTCCTCGTCATAGTCGAGGCGGGTCGCGGTACCCGAGACCCGCACTCGCGCGTCTCCGGTGAGAAGTCCCACGGTAAGCAGGCTCGGCCGGCCCATGTCGTCGCCCTGATGCAAGGTGAGCTGCGCCGACTCGTCGGGCCGGACCAGGCCCACGGCCCGCAG
>DATHUM010000192.1:0-7857 GCA_035462225.1 Jiangellaceae bacterium
GGCCGCGTCTGACAGAGAGTTCGCCTACGTGACGACGCTGACCGAGCCATCCCCGGCCGGCCGGGTCGCCGGCTACTGGCGCCGCTGGCGTTGGCCCGTGTGGGTGATCGTCGCATTGCTGGCCACCGCGCTGATCCTGGGAATCATCAGCAGCCAGAACCGGCGCGGTTACCTCGATCCGCAGGGCGTCGACCATAGCGGCGCGGGAGCCGTCGTCGCGCTGCTGGGTGAGCTGGGCGTGGAGGTCACCGAGGCACGCCGAACCGGCGAGGTGGTGCGGGCCGCCGGGCCGGAGTCCACCGTTCTCGTCACGGTTCCCGACCTGCTTCAGGCGGATCAGGTCGACGAATTGCTCGGCAGCGGAGCGGACCTGGTGCTGGTCGCCCCGTCCGCCGTGCTGACCGACTTCGCACCGGATCTCGCCATCGCCGGTGGCGATCTGCCGCGTAGTCGGGAGCCTGCCTGCGAGCTCACAGAGGCGGTGCGCGCGGGTTCGGCCCGATTGGGCGGCGAGTACACGGGTGGGGCAGCCGCGTCGACGTGCTACGACGGCGCACTGGTCGTCACGACTCTGGACGACGACCAGCGCCTCGTCGTGCTCGGCACCTCGGACCCGCTGACCAACCGCTATTTGGATGACGACGGCAACGCGGCGCTGGTACTGGGCCTGCTCGGCCGCCATGCCGATCTGATCTGGTACCGGCCGGTACCCGAGACCGAGGCCGCCGAGGCCACTCCACTGTCAGAGCTGCTGCCCGATTGGGTGGTGCCGGTGGCCTGGCAACTGTTCATCGCAGCGCTGATCGCCGCCTGGTGGCGCAGCCGGCGCCTGGGGCGTGTCGTCACCGAGCCCCTTCCTGTCATCGTCCGCGCAGCGGAGACCACCGAGGGCCGGGCCCGCCTCTACCGCCGTGGGCGGGCTCGTGGCCACGCAGCCGCTACGCTGCGCGAAGCCGCGGCCGTCCGGCTTCGCCAGCGGCTCAGCCTGCCGGTGGACGCCGGGGTTACCGCACTGAGCGAAGCCGTCGGCACGCGGACGGGACGCCGGACCGAACAGGTCGCCGCCCTGCTCGGCGGCCCGGAGCCGCCCGACGATGCTGCGCTGGTTCGTCTCGCCGACGAACTTGACGCCCTCGAGATGGAGGTACGAAACCCGTGACCGAACCGACCACGCAGGCCAATGCCGCCGAACGTGCCCGCGCGTCCTTGACCGCTGTCCAGCTCGAGGTCGGAAAGGCCGTTGTCGGTCAGGATGCCGCCGTCACCGGACTGGTGATCGCGCTGTTGTGCCGGGGCCACGTGCTTCTCGAAGGGGTGCCCGGCGTGGCCAAGACGCTGCTCGTCCGCGCACTCGCGGCGGCCCTCGACGTAGATACCAAACGAATCCAGTTCACGCCCGACCTGATGCCGGGCGACGTCACCGGGTCGCTCGTGTACGACGCGCGGACCGCGGAGTTCTCGTTCGTGCCCGGGCCCGTGTTCACCAATCTGCTGCTGGCCGACGAGATCAACCGGACGCCGCCGAAGACACAGTCGGCTCTGCTCGAGGCCATGCAGGAGCGGCAGGTATCGGTCGAGGGGTCACCCCGACCGCTACCCGACCCGTTCGTCGTAGCGGCAACCCAGAACCCCGTGGAGTACGAAGGCACCTACCCGCTGCCGGAGGCGCAGCTCGACCGGTTCCTGCTCAAGCTGACCGTCCCCTTGCCGGAGCGGGAGCAGGAGATCACGGTGCTGCGCCGGCACGCCGACGGGTTCGACCCCCACGATCTCGCCGCGGCCGGCATCAGCCAGGTAGCCGGAACGGCGGATCTCGCGGCAGCGCGGGCCGCGGTCGCCGGTGTGCAGGTCGGCTCGGAGGTCCTCGGGTACGTGGTGGACGTGTGCCGCGCCACTCGGACTTCGCCGTCCCTGCAGCTGGGTGTCTCCCCCCGAGGGGCCACCGCCCTCGTGGCTACCAGCCGGGCGTGGGCCTGGTTGTCCGGGCGCGACTACGTGACCCCCGACGACGTCAAGGCGCTGGCCCGGCCTACGCTGCGCCACCGCATCGCGCTGCGGCCCGAGGCAGAGCTAGAAGGCGTGACGCCCGACGCCGTGCTCGAGACCGTGCTGGCCACCGTCCCGGTCCCCCGCTAATGACACTCGTTGTCGTTCGATCACGTTCAGCAGTCGGCCCGACTTACCTACAGGGCTGCGTGCATGTAGGTATGCGGGCAGGCCTGCCGAACGTGATCGAACGACAAAAGGGCGAATCGGGCGGAGGGGATGAGCCATGGTAGTGACGGGCCGGGCTGCGCTGGTTGCCGCGCTCGGTGCACTTGTCGTTGCGGTGGCCGTGCCGTCCGCGATCGGCGTCGTGGTCGTCACGGCAACGGTCCTCGTCCTGTGCACCGTCGACGTCGCGTTCGCCGGCGCCGTCGGTCCGCTGCAAATGCGCCGCTCCGGCGACGAGTCCGTGCGGCTCGGGGAATCGGCCCGGGTCTCTCTCCACGTTGCCAATCCGGGTTCGCGGTGGGTCCGAGGACTGTTGCGGGACGCGTGGCCGCCGTCGGCCGGAATCGCCGCGGACCGGGCCCCCCTCGACATCGGCTCCGGCGAGCGCCGCACCATCGAGTTCGCCTTGCAGCCGACCCGGCGCGGCGACCGGACGACCGACCGGGTCACCGTCCGCAGCATCGGTCCGCTCGGGCTCGCCGGCCGGCAGGGATCCCTTGAGGTGCCGTGGCGCCTGCGCGTCCTGCCGCCATTCCACTCCCGCCGCCACCTGCCGTCGCGGCTGGACCGGTTGCGCGAGCTGGACGGGCGGGCCGCGGTGATGATCCGTGGCGCCGGGACGGAGTTCGATTCGCTGCGCGAGTACGTGATCGGGGACGACACCCGCTCGATCGACTGGCGCGGCACCGCCCGCGCCGGACAGGTCGTGGTACGCACCTGGCGTCCCGAGCGCGACCGGCACGTGCTGATCGTGCTGGACACCGGACGGACCTCGGCCGGCCGGGTCGGCGACGCGCCGAAACTGGATGCTGCCATGGATGCCGCCCTACTGCTGGCGGCGTTGGCCACCCGGGCCGGCGACCGGGTCGACCTGCTCGCGTACGACCGGCGGGTACGCGCCTCGGTCGAACGGACCGGACCGACCGACGTGCTGCCGAAGTTCGTCACCGCGATGGCGAACCTGGAGCCGGAGCTGCTCGAGACCGACCACCGACGACTCGTTTCCGAAGTGCTCCGCCGGGCCGGACGGCACGCCTTCGTCGTGCTGCTGACCAGCCTGGACGCCGGAGCGGTCGAGGACGCGCTGCTACCCGTGATCGGGCTGCTCACCCACCGGCACACAGTGCTGATCGCATCGGTCACCGACCCGGCCGTCACGGCCATGGCCGCCGCGCGTGGCGACACCGCCGCCGTTTACGGTGCGGCGGCAGCGACACGTGACCAGCTCGGTCGTACCCGCGTGTCGCAACTGCTCGAGCGGCACCGTGCGCACGTCGTCCACGCCACTCCGGACGAGCTGCCGCCGATCGTGGCCGACACCTATCTCGCGCTCAAGGCCGCGGGTCGGCTCTAACCGGCTGACGGTAGAACGTCGGCGCGATCGCGCTGAGCAACGTCGCCGGTTTCACCCGAAATCGCGGCCCGGCGGCCGTAGGTCCAGACATAGGCGATGAACGCGCCCCACGCCGCCACCCCGATCGCGATGCGCGCCCAGGTCGGCAGCCCAGACGGGGTGACGAACGCCTCGATGATCCCCGAAATGAGCAGCACGCCGGCCAGTCCGATCGCGATACCGACAGCCGACCGCCCCGCCTCGGCGAGCGCCTCGGCACGGGAACGCCTGCCAGGGTCGATCCACGACCAGCCCACCCGCAGCCCGACCCCTGCGGCGACGAACACGGCCGTGAGCTCCAGCAACCCGTGCGGCGTGATAAGCCCGAAGAAGATGTCGAGCTTGCCGTTGGCGGCCATCACACCCCCGGTGAGGCCGACGTTGAGCGCGTTCGTCCAGAGGATGAACACCACGGGAAGCAGCGCGACCCCCAGGATGAGCGCCCCGGCCGCCACCCAGGCGTTGTTCGTCCACACCTGGGCGGCGAAGGACGACGCCGGATACGTCGAGTAGTAGTCCTCGAAATCCTGCTCCACCAGCTGCCGGATCTCCTCCGGCGGCGCGATGGCCGACTGCACGCCAGGGTTGGCATAGACCCACCAGCCGAGCACAGTGCCAACAGCGACGAACAGGATCGCCACGGTGACCCACCAGCGTCGGGCCCGGTACAGCGCGGCCGGGAAGCCGGCGGTGATGAACCGCGACACATCGCCCCACCCGGGGTCGGACGAGCCGGAGATGGACGTACGTGCCCGCGAAATCAACCGAGTGAGGCGCTCGATGGTGGCGGTGTCCGGCGCCGCGGACCGGATCGTCGACAGGTGGGTCGATGCCCGCCGGTACAGCGTGACGAGTTCGTCGGCCTCGGCACCGCTCAGCCTCCGCCGCCGCTTGATCAGCTCGTCGAGCCGGCTCCACTCGCTCTGGTGCGCAGCGACGAAGGCATCCAGATCCACAACTGGCAGACTAACGAGTGTGACCGACTTGGTGACCGGCGAGGCAGTGCCGCTCGAGATGCGGTTGGCCAAGTTCCCGTCTCGGGCACTTGCCATCACCATCGACTTCATCGTGCTGTTCGTCGTGGCCCTCGTGTTCGTCATGATCGTTGGCGCCGTCGCGCCCGAGCTCGACCAGGCCCTCGGAGCCGCGCTGACCTTGACGTTCGGTGTCGCATTGCTGGTCGGCGTGCCCGTCGGCGTCGAGACTCTCACCAGGGGCCGCTCGCTGGGCAAACTCGCGTTGGGGTTACGGGTGGTGCGCGACGACGGCGGGCCCATCCGGTTCCGCCATGCCCTGACCCGCGGGCTGGCCGGATTCTTCGTCGACTTCTACACCACCCTCGGAGTCGGCGCCGTCGTCAGCTCGCTGCTCAGCGAACGGGGCAAGCGAATAGGCGACCTGCTCGCTGGGACGGTCGTCATCCGCGAGCGGGCGCCCTCGTACGGCGGTCCGCTGCCGGCCGTGCCATCCCAGCTGGCCGCCTGGGCGACCGGACTGGAACTGTCCAGGCTGCCGGACGACCTGGCACTCAACGCCCGCACCTTCCTGACGCGCAGCTACGAGATGGCGCCGGAGGTGCGGGAGCGGATGGCTGCATCGCTGGCTACTGAGATCGCCCATGTTGTCGCCCCACCGGCCCCGCCCGGCACACCCGCGTGGGCTTACCTGGCCGCCGTCCTCGGCGAGCGCGGTCGCCGGCACGCCCAGCAGCTCGCTCGACAGGCCGGCGGTACGCAGAACGCGCTCGGTACGACCCAGCCGGCACCCCCCACCCCGATCGGGCCGCCCTCAGTCGTGCCGGTAGAGCAACCGAGGCCGTCGCAGCAACCACCAGGCCGCGGGTTCGCCCCGCCCGGCTGATCGAAGCGCACGGCGGCCCTATTCCTGGGAGAGCGAATTCGCGCTCGGCCAGGAACGGGGCCACCCGCAACCAGTTTCGTCAGTAGCGGTAGTGCTCGCTCTTGAACGGGCCTTCGACCGGCACGCCCAGGTAGTCCGCCTGCTTCGGCGTCAGCTCAGTGAGCTTGACACCCAGCGCGTCCAAATGCAGCCGCGCCACCAACTCGTCCAAGCGCTTCGGCAGCGTGTACACACCGAGCGGATACTCCGCGGCCTTGGTGAACAGCTCGATCTGCGCCAGCACCTGGTTGGTGAACGAGTTAGACATCACGAACGACGGGTGCCCGGTCGCGTTGCCGAGGTTCAGCAGGCGGCCCTCGGAAAGCACGATGATCGAGTGTCCGTCCGGGAAGGTCCACTCGTCGACCTGCGGCTTCACGTTGGTCCGAACGATGCCGTCCATGCCCGCCAGCCCCGCCATGTCGATCTCGTTGTCGAAATGGCCGATGTTGCCGACGATCGCCTGGTGCTTCATCCGCGCCATGTGGTCGACCGTCACAACGTCGCGGCAGCCGGTGGCGGTGATCACGATGTCGGCCCGGTCCAGGACGTCCTCCAGGGTCGTCACCTCGTAGCCGTCCATCGCGGCCTGCAGCGCGCAGATAGGGTCGATCTCGGTGATGACCACCCGCGCACCCTGTCCGCGCAGCGACTCGGCGCAGCCCTTGCCGACGTCGCCGTACCCGCAGATGACCGCGACCTTGCCCCCGATCAGCACGTCGGTGGCCCGGTTGATGCCGTCGATGAGCGAGTGCCGGCAACCGTACTTGTTGTCGAACTTGGACTTGGTGACCGAGTCGTTGACGTTGATCGCCGGGAAGAGCAGCGACCCGTCCCGCTGCATTTCGTACAGCCGGTGCACGCCGGTGGTGGTCTCCTCGGTGACGCCGCGGATCTGCTGGGCGATGCCCGTCCAACGGCCAGGGTCCTCACCAAGGACGCGAGAAAGCAGCGCCAGCACGACCTGCCACTCCTGCGAGTCGTCAGCCGATGCCGACGGGACGGCGCCCGCCTTCTCGTACTCGACACCCTTGTGGACCAGCAGCGTCGCGTCGCCGCCGTCGTCCAGAATCATGTTCGGACCCTCGCCGCCCGGCCAGGTCAGCGCCTGCTCGGTGCACCACCAGTACTCCTCGAGCGTTTCGCCCTTCCAGGCGAAGACCGGCACACCCTGCGGCGAGTCGACCGTCCCAGACCGTCCGACGACTACCGCGGCAGCGGCATGGTCTTGCGTCGAGAAGATGTTGCACGAAGCCCACCGCACCTGCGCGCCCAGGTCGACGAGCGTCTCGATCAGCACGGCAGTCTGGACGGTCATGTGCAGGGAGCCGGTGACACGAGCACCCGCCAGCGGCTTGGCTGCGCCGTACTCGCGGCGCATGGCCATCAGGCCTGGCATCTCGTGCTCGGCCAGCGAGATCTCCTTGCGGCCGAACTCGGCCAGGGAAAGGTCAGCGACCTTGAAATCCATGGGTACAACCTCCGGGTAGAGAAACGGGGACGCAGCTGGGCGCATCCGAATACGAGGACAGCAGAAACCCAGCCACCCCGGCGCGGCCCATCACGGCCCGCGGCATCACCTGCGCCGGTTCGTGCCTGCCAGTCTATGCCGTTGCGACGCTCCGATCCAGGTCAGGCTCCAGGTAGATGGTCTGAGCTTCGGGTATGGCGGCACGGACCCGTGCCTCGGCGCCGTCGATGGCAGCCGCGATCTGATCGCCGGGTTGAGCCGCGGTGATCGCGATCTTCGCCGCCACGAGCAGGTTCTCTGGACCGAGATAGAGGGTGCGCAAGTGGATAATCCCCTCAATCTGGCCGTCAGCAGTGAGCGCGTGCGCGATCTTGTCGACGATCTCTTTGCTGGCGCCTTCGCCCACGAGCAGGCTTGACATCTCGATCACCAGCACCACGGCGATGATCACCAGCAGGACGCCGATCGCCGCGGTCCCGGCGACGTCCCAGTAGGCGTTGCCGGTGATGAGCGACAGTCCCACACCGATCAGCGCGAACGTCAGCCCCAGCAGCGCGCCGGTGTCCTCGAGCAAGATGACCGGCAGTTCTGGAGACTTGGCCCGTCGGATGAACTGGACCCAGTTCGCGCGCCCACGCACCTTGTCCGACTCTTTGACCGCGGTCCGCAACGCGTAGGATTCCATGATCATTGCAGCGGACAGCACCACGATCGGCACCCACCACCACTGACTCTCGAGCAACTCGTTGGGGTGGCCCTCGCGGATTTCGTGGTACTTGTGCCACGCCTCGTAGAGCGCGAACAGCCCGCCGAGAGTGAACAAGACGATCGCGACGATGAACGCGAACAGATACCTGACCCGCCCGTAGCCGAAGGGATG
>DATHUM010000193.1:0-5042 GCA_035462225.1 Jiangellaceae bacterium
GGCAGCCGGCGGTGGCGGCTCCTGGGGTCAGCCGTCCACCGCAGGCTTGCTGCAACCGAGAAGAAGGGCTAGTACGTGGGGCGCTACGTCGTCAGGCGGTTGCTGCAGTTCATTCCGACGGTGTTCGGCGCGTTGTTCTTGCTGCATTACCTCACGTCGGTCGCCATCCAGCTCACCGGTAATCCGGTTCGGGCGCTGTTCGGCGACCGGATGCCGCCGGAGTCGGTGCTGCGGAACCTGACCCAGCGGCTCGGGCTCGGTGATCGGTGTCTGGAGCAGCCGTTCAGCCCATGCTTTGGCCTGTTCGTGGAGCGCCTGGAGTCGATCTTCCTGCGGTTCGACTTCGGCACGAACTTCAATCTCCGCCCGGTGACCGAAATCGTGGCCGGCGCCATGCCTTACACCTTGCGCCTTACCGCGATCGCGATCTCGTTCGAGCTTCTGGTCGGCATCTCGGCTGGGGTGCTGGCCGGGCTACGCAACGGCGGGTTCTGGGACTACTGGTTGAAGATATCCACCGTCTTGATCATCTCGGTTCCGGTGGTCGTGCTCGGTGTGGTCGTCCGTGACTTCGTCAACATCGGTTTCGGGAACTGGCTCCGCGGGCTCGAAGCCGTGCCTGACGTGATCTCGCGTGGGGTCTTCGCGCCGACCTGGACCCCGAACTATCCGTGGGCGAGTCTCATCGTTCCCGGCCTCGTACTCGGCGCGCTGCAACTGGCGGCGACGGCCCGGCTGACCCGCTCCAGCCTGCTGGAGAACATTCGTGCGGACTATGTGCGAACGGCCTGGGCCAAGGGCCTCGGGCACGGGAGAGTCGTCGGAGTCCACACACTGCGCAACTCGCTCATCCCGGTCATCACCCTCATCGGCACTGACATCGGCGCGCTGATGGGCGGGGCGGTGGTCACCGAGGGCATCTTCAACGTCCCCGGTATCGGCCGGCAGGTGTTCGCCGCGATCTTCACCGGAGAGACCACGGTCGTGATCGGAATCGTCACCCTGCTGGTGCTCGTCTACCTGGTCGCCAGCCTGGTCGTCGACCTGCTCTATGCCGTCCTGGACCCGAGGATCCGCTATGACTGACCCCCTATCGCCAGGTGTGCCGGCCGGTACCCAAGCCCCCAACCGGCCGGAACAAGAGGCCGGGCCCGCCACGTCCGCTCCACCGGGGACCACCCCGGGCGAGCAGCGCGAGGCGGGCCTGGTCGGGGACGCCTGGCGGCAACTCCGCCGGAACCCCTCGTTCGTGATCCCTGCCATCTTCATCCTGATCGTGACCTCGATGGCCGTGTTTCCCAGGCTGTGGACCAGTAAGGACCCACTCGCCTGTACCGTCAGCGGGGGAATGTCCCGCAACCCACCCAGTGCCGAGCATTGGTTCGGCACCAGCATCCTCGGTTGCGACTACTACGCCCAGGCGATCTACGGCGCTCGCACCTCGATGCTGATCGCGCTGGTGGCCACCATCGGCATCACCGTCATCGGAGGCCTGGTCGGCATGCTGGCCGGCTTCTTCGGCCGCTGGACCGACGCTCTTCTCTCCCGAGTCACCGACATCTTCCTCGGGCTGCCTTTCCTGCTCGGTGCCATCGTCTTCTTGACCATCTTGAAGAATCGCAACGAATGGACCCTCGCGGCCGCTCTGATCGCCCTCGGCTGGACCGTCATCGCCCGCATCATGCGTGCGAGTGTGCTGAGCTCCAAGCATCTGGACTACGTCCAGGCGGCCCGAGCACTCGGCGGGCCGCGCCGGCGCCTGATCGGCCGTCACATCCTCCCCAACGCGGTCGCGCCCGTCGTGGTCTACGCCACGATCGCCCTCGGCGGTTTCATCTCGGCGGAGGCGACACTCACCTTCCTCGGGGTCGGGCTGCAGCCGCCGGCGGTGTCGTGGGGTGTCATGATCGACCAGCACGACGGCTACTACCACGAAGACCCGTGGCTGCTCGCTTTCCCCGTCAGCCTCGTGGTCGGGACCGTCCTGTCCTTCGTCCTTGTCGGGGACGCGTTGCGCGACGCTCTGGACCCGAAGCTGCGGTGAGTCCGCACTACTCGATGAGTGTCTTGATCGGCGTGCGGAGTTCGACAGTGCGGCTCACTGTGCACAACCGATCATGGGACTTGGCCACCATGTCGGGCAGGACTGCCCGAGCCGAATCTCCCGCGTCGCCGGCCGGGAACCGCACTCTGAAGATCACCTCGAGGTTCTCCAATCGGTTGCCAGACTCGTCGCGGATCTTGTCGCCCCTGACCTCGACCTGGAACTCCTCGGGCTCCGCGCGCCGGCTGGTCAGGGCATCGACGTCGGCCGCGGAACAGCCGCCGAGGGCGGTCAGCAGCAACTCGACAGGGCTGAAGCCGTCGTCGCCACCGAGCGCAAGTTTCATGCCACGGGCGTTCGTGGCCACGAATCGACCGGCTCCGGTTCGGTGGATCGCCACCGATCGCTTGGTGTCGTCCGTCATGCCATCACCTTGCCACGTGCGGCTTGCTGGTTCGTCCCCGGAAGGCGGCCGCCAGCGCTCCAGCGAGCGAACCGCCGCCGGCCAGTCTGAGCGGGCGCGGCAGCGAACAGTTCTTCTTGATCAGGGTGACGACGGTGGGGTTAGCGCGCCAGTCTCGTCACCCTGATCACCACCTCAGCTTCCGCTGCCGTACGGGCGCGTGATGATCTCGAGGTTGTGTCCGTTCGGATCGTCGAAGTAAACCCCACGCCCGCCGTCGTTCCTGTTGATCCTGCCGGGTGTACGGTGAAACGGGTCCGCCCAGTACGCCAGGCCGCGCTGTTCGATCCGGCCGAAGATGACGTCGAAGTCTTCCTCGCTGACCAGGAATGCGTAATGCTGGCCGGTGATGTCTCCGGCGGATTCGACGAAGTCGAGCGTCACGTTGTTAGCGGTTTCGACTGTCATGAACGGCCCGAACGGCACCGGGTCGGGTAAGCCGAGGATCTCGGCGAGGAACCGTGCGGACGCATCCCTGTCATGCGACGCGACGATGGTGTGGTTCAGCTGGACTGCCATGAGTTCTCCCTTCCGTACCTGGTTCCATCGTGCCTGCTGGAAATGTGGTGGCCGTCGGCGGATGTCAGGCGGCTGGGACCGGCTCGGCTGTCATCCCGGGCTCGCCGGAGCTGCTCGCTGCGTCGGAGTTCCCGGACGGCGTGCGCAGTTGTCGCAACGTCGCGATGGCAAGTGGACAACGTCGCTAGTAGTGACATCGCGCCGAACGCAGCGAGTCGCGCTCGACAATGGCGGCCGAGGCAGCGATTACTTCTGGAGGCCCCGTCGGTCATATACGTGTGAAGGCACGTGTCAGCGCCAGCTCAGGGGAATGTCAGTGCCGGTTGGCATGCTGTGCTTCGAAGGAATGCAGAGACGGGAGAATGTCGTGACTGATCACGCGATCTGGGCCGAAGGGCTGGTCAAACGCTTCGGCGAGACGACTGCACTGGACGGCGTCGATCTCGCGGTGCGAACTGGCACCGTGCTCGGCCTGCTCGGCCCGAACGGTGCCGGAAAAACAACCGCTGTTCGGGTGCTGAGCACACTCATCCGTCCAGACGCCGGCCGGGCCACGGTGGGCGGGTATGACGTGGTCACCGATGCGCACCGCGTCCGGCAGTTGATCGGGCTGACCGGGCAGTATGCAGCGGTCGACGAGATGTTGACCGGTGCAGAGAACCTGCTGCTGATCGGGCGGTTGCTCGGGATCCCCAAGGCGCGGGCCAAGGAGCGGGCCACGGAATTGTTGACTCAGTTCGACTTGACTGACGCCGCCGACCGCGCGGCCAAGACCTACTCCGGCGGCATGCGCCGGCGGCTCGATCTGGCGGCCAGCCTCGTCGGTCGCCCACCATTGCTCTACCTGGATGAGCCGACGACGGGCCTTGATCCACGGGCTCGGATCGAGCTGTGGAATGTCATCCGCGGCATGGTGTCAGGAGGTGTGAGCGTGTTGCTGACAACGCAGTACCTCGACGAGGCGGACGAGCTGGCCGATGAGATCACGGTCATCGACCACGGCCGGGTCATCGCCGCCGGCACCCCGGACGAGCTAAAGGCCAAGACGGGGTCGCAGTCATTGGCGGTGCGACCAGAAGACGATGCACAGGTGCCGATCGTCACGGCAGTCGTCGGCGAGCTGACGAAGACTACGCCAGATGTCAACGGCTCGCGCATCACGGCGCCGGTTTCTGACCCGGCGGTGGTGCCCGCAGTAGTCCGGCGGCTCGACGAAGCAGGTGTGGTCGTCACCGAGCTCACACTGCGGAGTGCGACGTTGAACGAAGTCTTCCTGTCGCTCACCGGCCACCCGGCTGACGACGCGGACGACACTGACAGTGAAGGGACGAACTCATGACCACGGCAACGATTGCCGCACCCGCCGCCGGCGAGCTGAGCCACCGGGTAAGCCCTGCTGACGGTCTACGCCAGACCCTTACCCTCGCCTGGCGCACGATCGTGCAGGTACGCCACAATCCGTGGGAGCTGGGCGACTTCAGCTTCCAGCCCATCTTGTTCGTCCTGATGTTCAACTTCGTGTTCGGCGGTGCCATCGCCGGTTCGCCGGACGGGTACCTGCCGTACTTGCTGCCCGGCATCATCGTCATGAACATGCTGTTCGTCACGATGTATGTCGGCACCGGCCTGAACACCGATGTGACCAAAGGTGTGTTCGACCGGCTGCGGTCATTGCCCATCGCCCGCTGGTCGCCGCTGGCCGGACGAATCATCGCCGATCAGGTAAAGCAGGCCTGGTCGATCGTCCTGATCATCGGAATCGGTGTCCTGCTCGGCTTCCGGTTCCAGACCAACCTGTTATCGGTCCTGGCCGGAGTGGCGCTGCTGCTGACGTTCGCGCTCGCCTTCTCGTGGGTGTCGGTGTTCGTGGGCATGATGGCGCGCGACCCGGAGCAGGTGCAGATGATCGGGTTCACCGCGCTGTTCCCGATCACGTTCGTCAGCAGCGCGTTCGTTCCGGCCGAGACGATGCCGGGCTGGCTCGAGGCGTTCGTGAATGTCAATCCGGTGAGCCAC
>DATHUM010000194.1:0-13509 GCA_035462225.1 Jiangellaceae bacterium
AGGAGCGGGCCGGGTCCGGCGCCGTGCTCGTGGGGTACGGCACCGCGACCGGCAATCGATCGTCCCGCCGCGCCGCTCGTCGCGGGCGCCGCGGGCCGGCCTCCCAGAGCGCGAATGGCTCGCCCGCAGCGCAAGCGAGCGCACCCGCTCAGATCACCCGACCATCAGGCACGACGGATCCGTCCGCGGCACCGGCATCCCCTTCCGCGCCACGGGTGATATCCCCGGTGGTGCGCCGGCTCGCTCGCGAGCGTGGGCTGGACCTGTCTTCCCTGAGCGGGTCCGGACCAGCGGGCGTGATCTTGCGGCGCGACGTGGAGGCGGCCGCGACTCCGGAACCGACGGTTGCGGCGCCGGCCGCCGAGGGCGCCGGGGCCGCCCGGGGGTTGGTCGATCGGCGCATCCCGCTGCGCGGTACGCGCCGGGCCATCGCCGAGAAGCTGTCCACGAGCCGCAGAGAGATCCCGGACGTGACGACGTGGGTCGACGTCGACGCCACCGGGCTGGTCGAGGCCCGTGAGGCGTTGCGCGCGTCCCATCCGAATCTCGGGCTCATGGCGCTGCTGGCCCGGTTCGTCGTGGCCGGGTTGGTGCGGTACCCGGAGCTGAACGCCTCCGTCGACGGCGGCGAGATCGTCCAGCACGGGCACATCAACCTCGGCTTCGCCGCGCAGACCGAACGTGGCCTGGTCGTCCCGGTGATCAAGAACGCCCACCGGATGACCACCGTCCAGCTCGGCGAAGAGTTCGCCCGGCTCACCGCGGCCGCGAGAGCGGGCAAGATCAGCCCGTCCGAGCTCACCGGCGGGACCGTCACGTTGAACAACTACGGGGTTTTCGGGGTCGACGGCTCGACCCCGATCATCAACTATCCGGAGGCGGCACTGATCGGCGTGGGACGGATCGTCGACAAGCCGTGGGCCGTCGCCGGCCGGCTGGCCGTGCGCAAGGTGACTCAGCTGTCACTCACTTTCGATCACCGGGTGTGTGACGGTGGCACGGCCGGCGGGTTGCTGCGTTACATCGCCGACTGCGTCGAGCGACCGCTCGGCCTGCTGGCCGACCTCTGACCACCTCGGGTGGCATCGGCAGACAGTCCGGTCCGCCCCCACAGCCGCGGCCGGTCGCTTACGCTGCCAAAGGTGGGAATAGCCGAACGGCACTGGGAAGGTGTGCGGCTGCATGTCGTCACCGGTAAGGGTGGCACCGGCAAGACGACGGTCGCCGCCGCCCTGGCCCTTGCCCTTGCGGCGGGCGGGCGCAAGGTCCTGCTCGTCGAGGTCGAAGAGCGCCAGGGACTGGCCCAGTTGTTCGACGTCCCCCCGTTGCCCTACGCCGAGCGCAAGCTTGCCGTGGCACCCGGTGGCGGCGATGTGTACGGCCTCGCGGTCGACGCGCACGAGGCGATGAACGAATACCTCGAGATGTACTACCACCTCGGCCGAGCCGGACGGGTGCTGGACCGAATGGGGGTCATCGACTTCGCGACGACGGTCGCCCCCGGGCTGCGAGACGTCCTGCTGACCGGAAAGACGTACGAGGTCACGCGCCGCACGGCCGGCGGGAGTCCGGTCTACGACGCGGTCGTGCTGGACGCGCCACCGACTGGGCGTATCACCCGATTCCTCAACGTGACCGCCGCGGTGTCCTCGCTCGCGCGGGTCGGCCCGGTTAACCGGCACGCCCGCATGACCATGGACCTGATCCGTAGCCCGCAGACGGTCGTGCACGTCGTCACGCTCCTGGAGGAGATGCCGGTTCAGGAGACGCTCGACGCCGTCGACGAGCTGCGCCACGCCTCGATACCGGTCGGAGCCGTCGTGGTCAACCATGTCCGGGAGCAGTACCTGACCAACCGCGATCTGCTTGCTGCCCGGAAGGCAAGGCTCGATCGGGAAAAGATCCGAACCGGGCTTGCCGCTGCGGGGGTGTCGGCGAGCGACACAGCCGTCGAGCAACTCGTGATCGAAGCAGCGGAGCACGCCGAACGGGTCGACCTCGAAGCCGAGCAGCGGGAGCTGATCGACAAGGCCGGCCGCCCGGTCTATCAGCTGCCGCGCATCGCCGCAGGCATCGACCTCACCGCCCTGTACGAGCTCGCCGAAGCGCTCACCGGCCAGGGCGCCGCATGAAGCAGCCACCAGCTCTCGACGTCGACCGGCTTATCGGTGATGCCCGGATTCGCATCGTCGTGACCTGCGGCTCGGGCGGTGTCGGCAAGACGACGTCTGCCGCGGCGCTCGCCGTCCGAGCCGCTGAGCATGGCCGCCGCACCGTCGTGCTGACGATCGACCCGGCACGCCGGCTGGCCAATTCAATGGGCTTGACCGAGCTGGACAACACCCCGCGAGAGGTGCACGGCATCGACGTGTCGACCGGTGGCCGGCTGGACGCGATGATGCTCGACATGAAGCGGACGTTCGACGAAGTCGTCGAGTCGCACGCCACGCCTGAGCGCGCCCGCCAGATCCTGGCCAATCCCTTTTACCAGGCGCTCTCGTCCTCGTTCTCGGGCACCCAGGAGTACATGGCGATGGAGAAGCTCGGCCAGCTCCGGCAGCGCGACGACTGGGACCTCATCGTCGTGGACACCCCACCTTCGCGGTCCGCCCTGGACTTCCTCGACGCTCCCGAACGGCTCGGCTCTTTCCTCGACGGGCGGTTGATCCGACTGCTCAGCGCACCCGCAAGAGCAGGGGGGCGAGCGTACCTGCGGGTCTTCTCGGTGGGGATGTCGATGCTGACGTCCATCTTCACCAGGATCCTTGGCGGGGAACTGCTGCGTGACGTCCAGACGTTCGTCTCGGCCCTCGACACCATGTTCGGCGGGTTCAGGGAACGGGCGGACGAGACGTACGCGCTGCTCAAGCGGCCTGAGACCGCGTTCGTGGTCGTCGCCACCCCACAGCCGGACGCACTCCGCGAGGCGTCCTACTTCGTCGAGCGCCTGGAGGCGGAGGGCATGCCGCTATCCGGACTGGTCCTCAACCGGGTGCATGTCAACGGCGCTGGAGCCATCAGCGAGGACGAGGCCCGGGCCGGTGTCGAACGGCTGGCCGGCCGGGGCGAGTACCGGCTCACGGCCGCCCTGCTCAAGATTCATGCCGAGCGGCTGACGCTGGCCGGCCAGGATCAGCGATTGGCCGACCGTTTCACCGCCGCACACCCGCACGTTCCAGTCGCCCGGGTCCCGGCTCTCGCCGGGGACATCCACGACCTGGCCGGGCTGCGTCACATGGGCCGGCTGCTCGCCGATTGATCGCGGGAGTGCCTATCCCGCGTGCGCGACGTCGTAGGCGCGGCGGGCCGATTCGAGCAGGACCCGCCATGAGATCACGTGCGGTCGGCGGCGCAGCAAGGCCCGGCGTTCCCGCTCGGTCATACCGCCCCAGATCCCGAACTCGATGCGATTGTCCAGCGCGTCCGCGAGGCATTCCGTGCGTACTGGGCATCCCATGCACACGGCTTTGACGCGATTTTGCGCGGCTCCCTGAACGAAGAGCTCATCGGGCTCTGCGCCCCGACACGCGGCCTGGCTCGGCCAATCGATAACCCACGTCATTTTGTTTTCCCCCGTCTTTCTGGCTCTTGCTGAGTCACATGACTCAACGTTCACCATGCAGAAGACGCTATGAGAACACTTGATCAACCAGTAGGACCGATCGACCCAATTATGATCAACCAATCGACCCATGGACTCATTGCCTGCCCGGGGCTATACTTCGCCCGACATGATCACCTTGGATAACCCGACTCGCTTGCGGGCCTTACCGCGACCTTGACCGCGATACAACCTAGGCTGTCCACATGGGACTGTTCAGCCCTGGAGCAATCGTCGCCGCGATTCGCCGGTTGCTGCTGATCGTCGGCATCAGCGCACTTGCCGGAGTGCTCCTCGCTGGACTCGCCCTGCCCGTCACCGCCGGCCTCGGGTTGTCCGCGCGTACGGGCGCCCAAGCCTTCACCGAGATGACCGACCAGGTCACCATCGGTCCGCTTGCGGTCCGGTCCCGGGTGGTCGACAACGAGGGACGCACCCTGGCGAGGTTCTACGAGGAGAACCGGGTCTACGTCACGATCGACAAGATCGCGCCAGTGATGATCGACGCCACGCTGGCCATCGAGGATCACCGGTTCTTCGAGCACGGTCCGCTCGACCTGCAGGGCACAACCCGGGCGTTCATCAGCAACCTCGAAGCGGGTGAGACAGTCGGCGGGGGTTCCACGCTCACCCAGCAGTACGTCAAGCTCGTACTTCTCGACCAGGCCGAGACCCCGGAGGAACGGGCCGAGGTACTGGCCGACTCCGGACCCAAGGGATATATGCGCAAGCTGCGCGAACTGCGGATGGCGGTCAATGTCGAGCGCGAATACTCCAAGCAAGAAATCCTCGAGAAGTATCTGAACATCGCCAACTTCGGCGGGCCGTCCGGCCGCGCCAACTACGGCGTCGAGGCTGCCGCCCGGTACTACTTCTCCACGAGTGCGGCCGAATTGACGCTGACCCAGGCCGCCACCCTGGCCGGACTCGTCCAGCGCCCGTCGAGTTACGAGCCGGTTGGCAACCCCGAGGCGGCGATCGGCAGGCGCAACACGGTGATCACCCGGATGGCCGAAGTCGGGATGATCAGCGAGCACGAAGCGGCGGAAGCACGACAAGCCGATCTCGGACTGGAGATCACCGAAACGCCCAGTGGCTGCGTGTCGTCGTGGGCGCCGTGGTTCTGCGACTACGTGTTCGCCGAACTCCTGGAGATGGAGGAGCTAGGCGAGACCCGGGCCGACCGCGAAAGCCTCCTCATGCGTGGTGGCTTGACGGTCAAGACGACGCTCGACCGCGATATCCAGCGTGCGGCGGACAAGGCGATGTCCGAGCGGATCGCTCCGACCGACAGCGCCATCGGCACGCTGGCCACGGTCGAACCAAGCACCGGTCACATCAAGGCCCTGGCCAACTCACGCAACTACGGCCCTGAGGGCAAGGGCTACTCCATGATCAACTACGCGGTGGACAAGAAGTACGGCAACTCCAACGGCATCCAGGCCGGGTCGGCCTTCAAGCCGTGGGTGCTCGCGGCGGCGATCAAGCAGGGCAAATCACTGAACATGCGGATCAACGCGCCCAACCAGATCAACATGGCCGGGAAGAAGTTCAAGATCTGCTGGAACGACAACACCATCTACACCGCAGACTCGGACTACCGGCCGCAGAACTCCACCCGCGGCGGCAACATCACCATGCGTCAGGCGACCGAATGGTCGACCAACACCTACTACGTGCAGCTGCTTCAGCGAACCGGCATTTGTGAACCGGCCACCATCGCCCAGAAGGCCGGCATCTGGAAGCAGGTCCCAAAAACGCGCGAGCCGCAGCCACTCGACCAGGTCGCCTCGTTCACGCTCGGTTCCAATACGGTGTCGCCGCTCGCGATGGCCGGCGGATATGGCATGTTCGCCAACCGCGGCGAGTACTGCAAGTCGCACGCCGTGGTCGAGGTGGTGGACCGCGACGGCAATACCATCGCCAAGCGCGAGCCCGACTGCACTCGGGTGCTGGACAAGGGTGTTGCCGACGGTGTCAACGACGTGCTGCGAGGCGTGATCGAGACACCTGGCGCTACCGGCAACCGGATGCGGCTCGACGGTAACCGGCCGGCGGCGGGCAAGACCGGCACGACAAACGACTCGATCGCCGTCTGGTTCGCCGGTTACACACCTCAGCTTTCGACCGCCGTCGCGGTGGCCGATCTCGAGGGCAAGCAAACGACCCTCGACGGCCGGACGTACAACGGCACCCGCATCCCCGTCGCGTGTGGTGGCTGTATCCCAGGCCCGATCTGGCGCGAATTCATGGACAATGCGCTCGAGGGCGAGCCGAAGGAGAAGTTCAAGAAGCCCGACCCCAAGATCGTTCGTGGCGTTGACGAGCGCGTACCCGACGTGCGAGGGACCAGTGCGGACACCGCGACCGCACGGCTCCAGGACGCGGGCTTCGACTCGCACATCGCAGGCGAGGTCGGCTCAGCACTCGCAGCCGGAGTTGTCGTCTCGACCGAGCCGAGCGGTGGCTCGTTCGTCGCCTCGGGCAGCAGCATCGGGTTGTACATCAGCACCGGCCAACCGCCTGTTCCGGAGGAGGACGAGGACGACGACGACGAGGACGACGAATCGGCCGAGACTTAGCCGGCAGCACCTCAGCTGATCGCCGTTCGGCCGGCCCTCATCGGCGGGTGGTACTGGCCGACCAGCGTGCGGTGCCACCATGCGCCGGTCGCCCGCCGCTCCTGCCTGGTGGTGAAGCGGTACCGGTAGAGCACCGCGCGCACATACTGTGGCGGCTCCCCGGGAAACGGATTGTCGCGCAGCAGTCTGAGCGTCGTCCGGTCGTTCTCCAGCAACCGGGCCAGCAACCTCGCCAGCCAGGGCTCGGCGTAGCCACGGGAGAGCGCCGCGAACCACATCAGCCAGTCCAGGCGCAGGTGGTACGGCGCGATCTGCGGCGGGCGCCTCCGCACGTCCGTCGGTTTGCCTTTGAACTCGTACTCGCGCCAGTCGGTGTCAGCCCTCAGGGTCGGCTCGCTCGTCCCCTCGACGACGATCTCATGACGCGCGCGTGTGACGCTGCCGAACGCGCCATAGGTGTTGACCAGGTGCAACGGTGTGAAGCTGTAGTTCATCCGCTGATCTGGCGACAGCAGGTTCCGGACCGGCCAGTAGCTGAGGATGACGATCAGGGCCGATACAACTAGCACGACCGCCTGGTACCACGCAGGGAGTGCACGTACCTGGGCAGACGGCTCGACGGGAAGGACTGCCCCGAGCAGTCCGTCCCCCAACGCGGACACGGCGACAACGATGGTCAGTGTGTTGAGCCAGGAGAAGTTGCCGCTCAGCACCAGCCAGAACTGAGTGATGATGATCACCAACGCGGCCGTGCCGGCGACCGGCTGTGGGACGAACAGTAAGAACGGGACGGCGAGTTGGGTTACATGGTTCGCTGCCGCCTCCACCCGGTGCAGTGGCTTCGGTATGCGATGGAAGTACCAGCTCAGCCGGTTGGGCATCGGCTGGGTCTCGTGGTGGTAGTACAGGCAGGTCAGCTCACGCCAGCACCGATCGCCACGCATCTTTATCAGCCCGGCGCCGAACTCGAGCCGGAAGAGTACCCAGCTGAGTGCGAGCAGAATGAGCAGCGGCGGCGCGTGGTCCGCCGGGCCGAGGAAGATGGCCAGGAAGCCGACCTCGCAAAGCAGCGACTCCCAGCCGAAGGCGTACCACAGCTGACCCACGTTGATGATCGATACGTAGAGCGCCCAAAGCAGTGCCCACGCGGCCATGTGCGCGGGCAACGGCAGCCCGTCCGCCAGCCCGAGCACGAGGGCCGCCGACACGGCGACACCGACCCAGGCCACCGCACCGAAGAACCGGTCACTGTAATGCGCATGGAACAAGCTGGGCGATCGCCGGAACGGGGTACGGGCCAGGTAGGCGGGAATCGGCAGCAGACCATGCTGCCCGAGCAGCGCACGGAACTGGTTGGCCGCGTTGAGGAACGCGACCAGGTACACCACGGCCAGGGCTCGCTGGAATACCAGCCGACTCAGCCAGTAACCGTCAGCGGCGAGCCACTGCACCAGCCTGCTCCAGTCCCATGCAGCCGGAGACTAGCGCGACAGCGCCACTGACCAACGCGGCCGAATGCCCTATCGCGGACCGAATGCCTATAGCTGCGTCGGTCTGGCGATCATGTCGGTCAGCTTTCGCCGTACCGCGGTTTCGGTTCGCGCCACCACTCGCCGCTCGTCGACCGTTTGCCGCATCGACCGTGCCACGCTGTGCACCACCCGCGCGACGCTCCTAGCCGGTACCGCGCCGGCGTACTGGCGCACCAGCGACTGGGTGAGTTCGTTCAGTTCGACGGCCTGCCGATCGGTCATGGCGCGCCCGCCCGTCCGGTGGGCTATCCCGTTGGCGAGTGTTTCCATCGACTGTTTCTCCTCACGCCGTCAGCCGGCCCAGTCGAGCAACAGTTGGCGGCGCGCTGGGTCGCGCAGGTGCTCGACGGCCTCTTTCTCGATTTGCCGGATCCGCTCCTTGGTCAGTCCGAGCCGCTCGCCGATCTCAGCGAGAGTGTGCTGCCGGCCATCGTTCAGTCCGTACCGCAGGGTGATTACGAACGCTTCTCGAGGCGGCAGTGTCTTGACGATCTCCCGCAGTTCCTCGGCCATGGCGTGAAACTCGACCACGTCCGAAGGCTGCGGCACCTCGGTATCTTCGATCAAGTCGCCGTACGACGCCTCACCCTCGTCGCCGATCGGGGTGTCCAGGCTAACGATCGACCGGCTGATCTCGCGGAGCTGGTTGACCCGGCCGACCGTGCTGCCTATCGCATCGGCCAGCTCCTCGTCCGTAGGCCCTCGGCCCAGACTGAATTGAAGTTTGCGGTCCGCCCGGCCGAGCTTGGAGATTTCTTCCAGGACATGAACCGGCAGCCGGATCCCACGGGCCTTGTCCGCCCGGCCTCGCTCGATGGCCTGCCGGATCCACCACACGGCGTAGGTGGAGAACTTGAATCCCTTCCGGTAATCGAACTTGTCCACCGCCCGGATCAGGCCGAGGTTGCCGTCCTGGACGAGATCGAGGAAGGACAGTCCGGTGTTGCGGTAGTACCGCCGAGCAGTGGACACCACCAGCCGAAGGTTCGCCCGGATCATGCGATCCTTCGCCAGCACGCCGTCATCGGCGACGGCCCTGAGCTCATCTCTAGTGGTTCCAGCCGGCAGTGCCCGCTCTCCCGCATCGACGGCCCGCAAGATCTCGGCAGCGTAGACACCGGCCTCGATGCGCTTTGCCAACTCGACTTCCTCGTCCGCGGTCAGCAGCGGCGTGGCCCTGATCTGCTTCAGGTACTGCCCGACGACGTCGTACTCCTCGTCGGGGATCCGCGGGCCGCCTTGCCGCGCGACACCACCACGCCTAGCCATTCGATCAACTCCTCCAGTTAGAGCCAACCCTGGTCGGCGCCGGACCGGCAGAGTCCAAGGTCCCCTGGGTGGATGGGAGTGGTCGTCGCCTAGGCGTACGACCTTCACCTGGCAGGGCCGGTCGGATCTGCGCGCCCGGACCCGACGTCCCACTCCTGAATGCACCTGTGCCACCCGCGGCGCCGGGACCAACGGCCCTTGCCCGCCCGGGTCGCACGACCTAGCGTCGACTCGGGAGGTCTTGCGACGGTAGGGGCTTCGATGATCACGACCTCGACCGGCAGGTTCGCTGCGCTGCCAACCGACCCACGCACGCTGCGCGTATCCGGTACACCAGCGCGGCTTGACCCGAGTGCCGTGCCGGTCGGTATCTGCTTCCACACCCGACCGCGCCCATCACCTCTCCGTTAGCGCTGCTCAGCCCGAGCAGCCCGGCTGTGGGAAGGAGGACGTTATGACCGCCACCGAAGCAGAACGTGCGCTCGATGCGTCGGTCCGGGTAGAGCTCTATCGCACGATGGTGCTCTGCCGTATGTTCGAGGACGCGATCCTGCGGGAGTACCACGCTGATAAGAAGCCGGCCTTCGACATCGGCGCCGGACTGGTGCCCGGAGAGATGCACCTGTCCAGCGGGCAGGAACCGGTAGCGGCCGGCGTGTGTGCCCACTTGACCGCCGACGACGCTCTCACCGCGACTCACCGCCCGCACCATCTCGCCATCGCGCACGGCGCCGACCTGCGCAAGCTGGCAGCGGAGATCTTCGGCAGGGAGGGCGGGTTCGGCCATGGCCGCGGTGGCCACATGCACCTGTTCGACCCGGCTACGCACTTCTCCTGCTCCGGAATCATCGCCGAGGGCTACCCGCCGGCGCTGGGCCAGGCCTTCGCCTTCAAACGCCAGGGAACTGATCGGATCGCCGTTGCGGTCACCGGTGAAGGGGCGGCCAACCAGGGCGCGTTCCACGAGTCGCTGAATCTGGCCGCCTTGTGGAACCTGCCGGTCGTCTTCGTGGTCGAAGACAACGACTGGGGAATCTCAGTGCCGCGCAAAGCCTCCACCGCGACACCCTCCAACTCCGAGCGGGCAGCGGGCTACGGCATGCCGGGCGAGCGAATCGAGGACAACGACGTCGAGGCGGTCTACGAGGCCGCGGCTCGAGCCGTCGCTCGTGCTCGAGCCGGCGAAGGGCCGTCGCTGATCGAGGTTCACACGGTCCGGCTGCTGGGGCACTTCGAAGGCGATGCCCAGGGCTACCGCGATGACATGGCCGGCATCGAAAACCGTGACCCCATACCGCGCTACGAGAAGGCCCTGCGCGATGCGGGTCTGCTCGACGACACCGAGGCATCCCGCATCCGCGAGGAGGCCCGCGCGAAAGTCGAGGACGCCATCACCTTCGCCAAGGACAGCCCGGAGCCCGATCCGGCCACCGCGCTGTCCTACGTGTTCGCCTGAGGAGGTCACCGTGACCGTCATGGAAACCCAGAGCACCGATACCGCCGGCACCCGCCGGCTCACCACCGCGAAGGCGATGGTGGAAGGCATCGCTCAGGAGATGGAGCGCGACCCGTCCGTCGTCTACCTGGGTGAGGACGTCGGTAAGTACGGCGGCATCTTCAGCTCGACGGCCGGCCTGCTCGATCGCTTCGGCGAGGACCGGGTGCTCGACACGCCGATCTCCGAGACGGCCTTCATCGGGCTGGCCATAGGTGCGGCGGTCGAGGGCATGCGGCCGATCGCCGAGTTGATGTTCGTCGACTTCTTCGGCGTCTGCATGGACCAGATCTACAACCATATGGCGAAGATCCACTACGAGTCCGGAGGTGCTGTCAAGGTTCCGATGGTGCTCACGACGGCGGTCGGGGGCGGCTACTCCGATGCGGCCCAGCACTCACAGTGCCTGTGGGGCACATTCGCGCACCTGCCCGGCATGAAGGTCGTGATCCCCAGCACGCCACACGACGCGAAGGGGCTGATCATCTCGGCCATTCGCGACGACAACCCGGTCGTGTACATGTTCCACAAGGGCGTGATGGGGCTGCCGTGGATGGCCAAGAACCCTCGGGCGACCGACGTGGTGCCTGAGGAGCCGTACGAGGTGCCGCTCGGAAAGGCGAGGATCGCCCGGGAGGGCAGCGACATCACCGTCGTGTCGGTCTCCCTCTCGGTCCATCACGCGCTGGACGTTGCGGATCGGTTGGCTGCTGACGGCGGCATCGAGGCGGAGGTCGTCGATCTGCGCAGCCTCAAGCCGCTCGACCGCAATGCGATCTTGACCTCGGTCGCCAAGACCGGACGGCTCGTCGTGGTCGATGAGGACTACCTCTCGTATGGGCTCTCAGGAGAGGTTGTCGCCACGATCACCGATGTCGATCCTGGCATGCTGCGCGCACCGGTAGCCCGGGTAGCCATCCCGGACGTGCCGATTCCGTACGCGCGGTCGCTCGAATACGCCGTGCTGCCGACCAGGGACCGCATCGAGGAGGCGATCCACCAGGTGGTGAAGGGATGACCGATGTGCCGTTCCCGGCGGTGGCGGACAAGGGGCCCGGATCCGAGGGCGTCGTGTCCACCTGGTTCGTCCGCGATGGCGACTCCGTCGTGGCGGACCAGCTTCTCGCCGAGGTCCAGGTCGACAAGGTAGCCGTGGAGGTCCCCGCCCCGGCGGCGGGGACCGTCCGGCTGCTCGTGCCGGAGGAAGCCGTGGTGAAGCTGGGTGAGGCGATCGCGCGCATCGAGTGATTGACTACCGGCCATGGCCGAGGACCACCTGGCTGAGCTCGCCGATGCGCTCGTAATCGACTTCCCGCTACGCGGCGAGTGGTACGCCGTTCGCTCGCCGGGCAGTCGAATCCCGAGCCACGGGACGGACGTCCTTGCCCAGCGGTACGCCTTCGACCTGCAACGGCTGGGACCGGGTCGGCGACCACACCCTGCCGGGTGGGCACGCACCCTTCTTGCCGGGGTTCCGGTGCGGGAGTGCTTCGGGTGGGGTGAGCCCGTGCACTCGGTACTGGACGGTGTTGTCGTGGCAGCCGTGGACGGAGTGCCGGAACGCACGTGGCTGCACCCTGCCCGCGAACTGTGGCACGCCGGGACCGCCGGATTGAAGTTCCAGCCGACCGCCGCCGGAGTGCGGCGGCTCGTGGGCAATCACGTGATCGTGCGAAGCGAAGCGGTCTATGCGGCGTACGGCCACCTGGCACCCGGCTCGGTGCGAGTTGCCGTGGGCGAACACGTCAGACATGGCGATGTGCTCGGCCTGGTCGGCAGCTCCGGCAACTCCACCGCCCCCCACCTGCACTTCCAGCTCATGGACAACGCAGATCCACTAATCGCCCGCGCCGTTCCAGCGGTATTCGCCGGCTATGACGTCTGGCGCGACGGGCAGTGGCGGCAGGCGAAGAACAGCGTCCCGACAACCGCTGAGCGCATCAGGGTGATGCCGTCGGAGAACTGATGCGACATCGCAGCGATGACCGCCCGCGAGGCGATGCTGGACGCCGCAGGGGGCTAGCCTGACGCCCGGGGT
Organism: Jiangellaceae bacterium; assembly: GCA_035462225.1. Lineage (GTDB taxonomy): Bacteria > Actinomycetota > Actinomycetes > Jiangellales > Jiangellaceae > JASLBX01. Next base: position 12,518 of record DATHUM010000194.1, read on the forward strand.
CGGGACGCGTGACCATGAGAGGTGATGACGTGGATCTGGTGCTCCGAGGTGGCCGGATCGCAGGAGCCGAGGAACCCGTCGACATCGTCGTGAAGGACGGTGTGGTCACCGAGATTGGTCCGGCGGCGGCCGCACCGGCCGATGCCGATGTCGTCGAGCTCGACGGTCGCCTGGTGCTCCCAGGGCTGGTCGACGCGCACTGTCATCTGGACAAGACGCTGTTCGGCGGGCGGTGGGTGCCGCATCCCGCCGGAGACGCCCTGTCCGAGCGGATCGCCAGCGAGCGCGGGCTTCGGTCCCGGCTGGGAGTGCCTGATGTGGATCGGATCACGACGTTGTTGGAGGCGATGGTGGCTGCGGGCACCACCCACGTGCGTAGCCATACCGACATCGCGCCCGAGCTGGGGTTGAGCGGGATGGAGGCGGTCCGGGAGGCGGCGGCCCGGATGGCCGGTCGGATCGATATCGAGCAGGTGGCGTTCCCGCAGTATGGAATCCTGCGGGAACCGGGCACGGCAGAGTTGATGGCCCGGGCCCTCGAGGAAGGCGTGGAGGTGGTCGGCGGGATCGACCCGGCCGGGATGGACGGCGATCCGGTCCGGCATCTCGATGTGGTCTTCGAGCTGGCCGACCGTTACCACAGCAAGATCGATATTCACCTGCATGATGGCGGCAGCCTCGGGACCTGGCAGCTCGAGCTCATCTGCGACCGAACAGTCACGCTCGGAATGCAGAACCGGGTCACGGTGAGCCACGCCTACGGCCTCGGCCAGGCCGCCCCGCACGTTCAACGACGGCTGGCGGACCGGCTGGCCGAAGCGGGGATCACCATCACCACCGCCGCCGTCTACAACTTCCCCGTCCCCCCGATACGGATGTTGCGATCCGCCGGGGTGAACGTCGCCTGCGGCCACGACGGCATCCGTGACCTGTGGGGGCCGTACGGAACCGGGGACATGCTCGACCGGGCGATGCACCTTGCCTACCGCAGC
>DATHUM010000195.1:0-6924 GCA_035462225.1 Jiangellaceae bacterium
ATGAGGGCCAGGCGGCGGTGGTCCTGGAGTCTGCGCGCACCCATTCCGGCCCCAGAAGCCTGGCCGAACTCGTCGCGGCCGCACCTGACATCACGCTGGCGACCAAGCCTTGCTGGGTGGTGCCGCCGCTATCAGTTGCGACGCTGCTACCGAAACAGCGGCTCTTCGACGTGGTGATCATCGAGGAAGCGGGCCAGATCTCGCCCGCCGAGGCGGTTCCGGCGATCGCCCGAGCCGATCGCGTCGTGCTGATCGGCGACAGGGAGCAGCTCACGCTGCCGGGATTCACAACGGCAGTCGAGCCGATCACTGAATCGGACGACCAGCAGACTGCGTACGAGGTCCTTGCCGACAGCACCGAACACCCCGCATCGGTGTTCGAGGCCCTCGAACCTGCGCTCCCTCGATTGCCGCTGCTGACCGAGTACCGGATTCGCGAGGACCGGCTGGCCGCTTTCGCCGGCCGCAGATGCTTCGGCGACCGGCTGACCGTGATCCCGTCGGCGGCGGCCCCCAAGTTGTGCCACGAACTCGTCACCGCGGATGACGACGCCGGTGTGGACAGCTCTGAGGCCGAAGTCCGGCGCGTCGTGGAGATGGTCTTCGAACATGCGCGTACCCGCCCGCACGAGAGCCTGGGAGTGATAACCCTGAGCCGTCCCCACGCTGCTCGGATCGATGCTTCGCTGCGGGCGGCGCTGATCCGGGCGCCGGACGTGGCCCCGTTCCTTCGGGACGACCGCGAAGAGCCCTTCTTCATCAAGGATGTCGACAGGGTGTGCGGCGATGTCCGCGACGCGGTCATCCTTACCCTCGGGTACGGCCGGTCGGTCGATGGTCGGGTGCTGTACCGCTTCGGTGCGCTCGATCGCCCGGGTGGCGACCGGCGGCTCGCAGCGGCGATCACCAGGGCCCGGGATCGGATGACGGTCGTCTCGTCGTTCGGCGCCGATGATCTGAGCCCTCGCCGCCTGACAACCGAGGGTGGGCGCGCCCTCAAGGATTTCCTCGCATTCGCCGAGTCTCCGGGGACGCTGCCCGAGTCTGGCCGGGCCGATGCACTGGCGATCGCGGTCGCAGAGCGGTTGCGGGCCGCCGGCGCGTCGGTGGTCGTCGGCTATGGCGGCGGTTCGGGTTCGATCGAAGTTGCCGTCCGGCATCCGCTCCGGCGCGATCGATTCGTGCTGGCGATCGAAACCGACGGTCCGGCCTACACGGCGCTGCCGAGTGCGCAGCAGCAGAGCCGGATCCGGCGCGACATGCTGGTCCGCCTCGGCTGGTCGGTACACCGGGTCTGGTCAGCGGCCTGGGCGGCCGATCCGGACGGCGAGAACGCCCGCCTCGTCGACGCGTACGCCAAGGCGGTCGCTGACGCGGATGCCTTCGACTGGGCGGTGGCCGCCGCCGAAGCCGACGTCGTGGCCGGCATGCCTGCGGAGCGGGCGAAGGCAGCCGATGCGGCCGGGGACACGGACGGCGGTGCCGGGCGCCAGCGTGGGCCAGAGCGCAAACGCGGCGGCACGAGCACCCGCGACAAGCCTGACCCGAAGGGCGAAGCCGCACCGGATGGGGAAACCGCCACGGACGGGCTGGACGGCGAAGCCGGGTCGGATGAGCCGCGCGACCGGCCGGGTGAGGCGGCCGGGGCGGGCGCGGAAGACGACAGCCCGGTGGATCGGGGCAGCAAGCCGGAACTGGTCCGCCGTCGACCGGTTGGTGACCACAGCCGGCGCGAACTCGCCGCGCTGGCGCGGTGGTTCGAATCCGGGCGCGACACCCGGCCCGAAGCGGACGTGGCCGCCGAGCTGGCCGACGAGCTCGATGTACTGCGTCGTGGCCCGCGGACCGACGACGTGCTCATCCACGCCGTTCGGGTCGCCCGTGCGGGGGCGCCGGAACTGAGCTGATACTGCGGCGCGGTCGAGGCCGCCGCGGGGTTACTCTGACTGTTGTGCGTGTTGAAGAAATCATGACCCAGGCAGCCGTCACCGACGCCACCAACGTGCCCCTGGCCAGTGTGGCGGAGTTGATGTGGAAGCAGCAGACCGGCTCGGTGGTCATCCGGGAGGGCCAGCGGATCGTCGGCATCGTCACCGAGCGCGACATCCTGCGCACCGTAGCCGCCGGCAAGGATGCGGCTAGTGTCCTGGTCGGTGATGTGATGACGACCGACATCATCACCACCTCGCCGGACACCTCGGTACGCGATGCCGCACGCACCATGGCTCAGCACTGGATCCGCCACCTGCCGGTGGTCGAGAACGGTCAACTGGTCGGCATCATCAGCCAGCGCGACATCACCGGCGTCTTCGCGGCACTCGTGCGTACCAGCGGTGAGCCCACCATCGAGGCCGACTCGCTCGTTCGCGACCAGCGGCTCGCCCGGATAGAGATGGGAGACCTGGACTAGTGGCACCCGGCCGTGACGACGAGCTCGCCGTGCTGCCCGACACGACCAGCGACGAGCAAGACATCGGCTGGGGCGACCACAGGGGCGACGCCGACGATCGCCGGTTGCTGGACGAGCGACCCCCGCATTGGGAGTAGCCGGTTCGTTACCCGCGGTGCCGATCCTGGGCCAGCAGGTCGCGGATCTCGCGCAGCAGCTGGATGTCCTCGCTCGGCGTCGCGACCTCCTCCTCACCGGACGACCGCCGCGCCATCAAGTTGTTCATCGGCACGACGATGAAGAAGTAGACCGCCGCGGCGACCAGCAAGAAGTAGATCAGCGCGGTAAGGATGGCGCCGATCGAGAACTCGGCGTTGTTGATGGTGAATCGCCAGACCTCGCTGAGGTCGGGCTGGCCGAATATGGCGGCGATCAATGGTGTGATGAAGTGCTGGACCAAAGCCTCGATCACCGCCGCAAGTGCTACTCCGATGACGACGGCGACGGCAAGGTCCATCACGTTGCCGCGCATGACGAACTCTTTGAAACCCCTGATCATGGGTGACCTCTCCCATCTCGATCAGTCTTGCTGGCACGCTATCGGACGGCCACCGAGATGCGGGCCGTCACGGCGGCTTCGGCCAGATCGGCGGCCTGCGCTGCGGTGACGGCGACGACGAGCAGTGCTCCGTCGGCATGTAATCCGCCCTCGGTATGGGGCGGAACCGCAAGTACCGGAACCCCGGTGGCGATCGGGCCGGCGGCGCCCTGGCCGTTGACCGGCGCGGCGATGAGGTCGACCAGCTCACCCGGACGTGCGATCGATACCGCACCGGGGTCGGCGATCCTGACCGGAACCGCCAGCAGGTCGTCCCCCCAGCCCTGGACGAGGGACGGTCCCACCAGCCGGACGTCCGTGACGGCTTCCCCACGCCGGGCCGGGCCGGCTAGCAGTCGCCCTACCGCTGAATCGATCCCAGCGACCACGCCGTCCGGAACCGTCGCCGGCAACGCGTCGATCGTGACGAGATCCGAACGCTGCAAATGGACGCCACCGGGCAGGTCCCTCGCCACCACGACCAACGGGACAGTCTCGGGTTCGGCTTCGGCTGCGTGAATCGCCAGGGCCACTGCCGCTGCGGCCAGGCCGGCCGCAAGCAGCCGGCGATGCCACAAGACCGCCCTGGTGAACTGGGCCACGCGCTGACGGGATATGCCGTCCATACCCCACGACGTTAGGGGCTGGTCGGGGGGCGTCCCGGCTTATCCACAGGGCGGTTCCGCAGTGCCGGCGTTACGCGGCCGCCGTGGTCTCCTTCTTGGCGGTGGCGCTGCTCGACGGCGAAGCGCCGTTCTTGGACGAGTCATTGTCGGCCGCGCCCTTGCCGCCCGAGCCGTTCTCAGCGGCCGAGGTGTCGCCCGAGCCGTTCGCCGACGCCTTGGACGATCCGTTGCTCGAGACGTTCGCCCCGTTCCGACTGTCCGTGCGGTAGAAGCCGGAGCCCTTGAATACGACCCCCACGGGCGAGAACACCTTGCGCAGCCGACCGTCGCACGCCGGGCATACGGTCAATGCCTCGTCGGTGAACTTCTGCACGACCTCGAGCTGCTCGCCACACTCAGTGCAGGCGTACTGGTAGGTGGGCACGGTTCTACGTCCTCCTCGAGCCTACGGGTCTTAGCACTCTATGGCCCTGACTGCTAATGATGCGTCGTCGGCACGCCCCTTGTCCACTTCCGCGGCGAACATTCCAGGGCACTCGGTGCAGAACGGCGCACGATTTCGGCGAAGACGCGCCGCCGGCTTCTCTCCCTACCGGCCCAAACCAGTGCCACCGCCGCGCCGAACACGGCCGGGGGCTACGCGGCTGCGGCCCGGGCTTCCCATACTCTGCTCGGCGTGTATCGCCGCCGCATCGCCTACGCATTGTCAGTCGTGGCCGGGCTGGTCGTGCTCGCTCTGGTGGCGGCCGCCGCATTCACCGTCTGGTCGGTGCGACGCCCCTACCCCGACTACGGCGGAACGGTCGAGGTGGCACGACTGCAAGGCCAGGTCGAGGTGGTCCGCGACGAGTACGGCATCCCCCACATCTACGCCGACACGGCTGAAGACCTGTTCCGCGGGCAGGGGTACGTCCACGCCCAGGATCGATTCTGGGAGATGGACGTCCGCCGGCACATCGGTGCGGGCCGGCTGTCCGAGTTGTTCGGCGCGGCCTCCGTCGAGGCCGATGCGATCCTGCGCACGCTCGGCTGGCGCGATATCGCACGGCAGGAATTTCCACTGCTAGCACCGGCCACTCGCCGCTATCTTCAGGCGTACGCCGACGGCGTGAACGCATGGGTCGACGGCCGCTCGGGCGGCGAGCTCGGCCTGGGATACACGGTGCTCGGCCTCGACGGGGTCGACTCCGCACCTCGCCGCTGGACCGCGGTCGACTCGCTCACCTGGCTCAAGGCGATGGCGTGGGATTTGCGCAGCAACATGGAGGACGAGATCGATCGAGCGCTGACGGCCGGCTCCATTACGCCGGAGCGGGTCGACCAGCTCTATCCCGAATACCGCTACGACGAGCGACCGCCGATCGTGGCCGATGGCTACTTGCCGCAGGGACCCGCGCCCGAGCTCGTCGGCACCGACGGGTCCGCTCTCGGCAGCGGTGGACTGACTGCGCTGACCGCGGCCGCGAGCGCGATCGCGGGTGTTCCGCCGATCGTCGGTGCGGGAGAAGGCGTCGGCTCGAACTCCTGGGTGGTCGACGGGTCACGGACGGAGAGCGGCGCCCCGATGCTCGCCAACGACCCGCATCTCGCGCCGGCCATGCCGTCGATCTGGTACCAGATCGGCCTGCACTGCCGGACGGTCACCGAAGCGTGCCCGTTCGACGTCACCGGCTTCTCCTTCTCCAGCCTGCCGGGCATAGTCATCGGCCACAACGACCGCATCGCTTGGGGTTTCACCAACCTGGGTCCCGACGTCACCGACCTGTACCTGGAGCAGGTGGAAGGCGATCTGTACCGGGTAGGTGACGGCTGGCGGCCGATGGACACCCGAACGGAGACGATTCGGGTGGCCGGAGGCGACGACGTCACCATCATGGTGCGTTCGACCCGGCACGGGCCGCTGCTGTCCGACCACAGCTCCGAGTTGCGGGATGTCGGCGAGAGCGCCCCGGTCGACGACGAGGACGCACCCGCTCCGGCCGGGGAGGACGCAGCGCTGCTGGCCGATGAGTATGCGGTCGCGCTGCGCTGGACGGCGCTGGAGCCCGGCCGCACCGCGGACGCGTTGTTCATGCTCAACGCGGCCCGGGATTGGGCGTCGTTCCGGGAAGCCGCGGCGATGTTCGAAGTCCCGGCCCAGAACCTGGTGTACGCAGACATCTACGGAAACATCGGGTACCAGGCGCCCGGCAAGATCCCCGTGCGCGAAGCAGGAGACGGCCGTTGGCCCGTTCCGGGCTGGACGGGCGAGTACGACTGGCTCGGCTACATCCCGTTCGAGTCGCTGCCGAGTGTTCTCAACCCGGACGAAGGCTACCTGGTGACCGCGAACCAGCCGGTGACCTCACCCGAGTACCCCTTCCTGCTGACCGCCGACTTCGACTACGGCCAGCGGGCAGAGCGTATTCACGATCTGCTCGCGGAAGCCGGCACGCTGGACGCTGAGGCGATGTTCGCGGTCCAGATGGACAGCCGGAACCCAATGGCCGAGACTCTCGTCCCGCACCTGTTGGCGCTTGACGATCTCGGCCCGTACTACCGAGACGGCCTCGACCTGCTCCGCGACTGGGACTACAGCCAATCGCCGGATTCGGCCGCTGCGGCCTATTTCAACGCTGTGTGGCGCAACCTGCTTCGCCTGACGTTCCACGACGAGCTACCGGAATCCCAGTGGCCTGCTGGTGGTGACCGCTGGTTCGACGTTATGGAGCGTTTGCTCGCGGAACCGGACGATCCGTTCTGGGACGACGTTGAGACCGCCCAGGTCGAAACCCGCGATCAGATCCTGCCGGCCGCGGCTCGCGAAGCCCGCGACGACATGACCCGGCGGCAGGGCAAGGATCCCGCGAACTGGGCCTGGGGCCGGCTGCACGCGCTGACCCTCACCGAGCAGACCGTGGGAGAGTCCGGCATCGGGTTGGTCGAGGCATTGTTCAACCGAGGCCCGATCGAGGTCGGTGGCGGGTCGGCCATCGTGCAGGCCAACGGGTGGTTCGCCATGGACGGGTACGAGACGAGCTGGGTGCCGTCCATGCGGATGGTCGTCGATCTGGGGAATCTGGACAATTCGCGCTGGATCGATCTGACGGGGGTCAGCGGCCACCCGTACCACGAGCACTACGGCGACCAGACCGAGCTGTGGCGGAGCGGCGAGTCGCTGCCGATGCGCTCGTCGGAGAACGCGGTGCGCGGCGCAGCCGTGGAGACCCAGTTGCTGGTGCCCCCGACCGACCAGTAGCTGTCGTTCGATCACGTTCGGCAGGCGGCCCGACTTACCTACAGGCCTGCGGCAATGTAGCTACGGAGCGCCG
>DATHUM010000196.1:0-2093 GCA_035462225.1 Jiangellaceae bacterium
ATTCCGCCGAGGACATCGGCGCCGAACTCATCTACGTCACCTACCCCCACTGGGTGAACGCCCAACAGGACTCCGAGCACGCCGCCCTCATGGACAGCTTCCAGCCAGTCAGCGGCATACCCGGCCGCAGCCGAGATGGAGTTCAATCCGTTCGAGAGACCACTGGAGTACTACGGCCATGGTGATCGAGTCGTCATCGTCGGCGACGAGACCTTCAAGATCAAGGCGACTGGCGTCACCCACCGAGCCGCCTGGGCATGGGTGGTACACCTGCGGCGCGACGGCCTGATCAGCCGGATCCTCCACGTCCAGGACCTGCCACCGGCACGCTTTCCCAGTGCGGCGGGCACTACTCCGGCCGGGGAGGAGGTTGAAACGTGCCTACGCAGGCCTTGTTGCCGTCCGGGTCCGCGATGACCGTGGTCGACGGCGCCCTGCTGTCGTCGACGATCACCGCCCCGGCGGCCACTGCGGCGGCGATGCGTTCCTCGGAGACGTCGTACGGAACCTGTACATCGATGTGGAACCTCTGCCGCGGCGTCGGGTGAGGATTGGTTTGTTGGAACCACAGGATCGGCACCCGGCTCGTGGCATCGCGCACGTCATCGCCGATGGTGCCACGACCCTGCGCCTCGGTGCCGCCGGTCAGCAGAGCCGCCCACACCGGTGCCAGGGTAGCGGCGTTCGCGGTGTCGAGCGCCAGCTCGATGGTCGTAATTGATCGCGGATCTGCGGAGAGCGAATGCTCGGCGGCGATCTCACTGATTTGGCGGGCCAGGTCGACATCCTGTTGGGTCACCCATTCCACCTGATGCTCGGTGCCCGCGTCGTCGCGGTAGACGGCATCGTCGCTGAGCAGCTTCAGATCTACGTAAGCCGTGCCCATCCGAACCTCGGGGTAATGCCCGGCGGCTTTCCCGGCCTCGCCGATCGCGGACAGGAAGCGGACACCTGCGCCGAAGTCGCCGATGACGAATCGGGCGTGCAGACCCTGGCCGAGCTTGCGCCAATCCGTTAGGGCGGCCGCAGTGATTTGCTCGCCGCTGAGCATGTCCATGATGAGCAGTCTCCTGTCTGTGGGTGGTAAGGCGACCGTAGTGCCGATTCTCGACGAGAGTCATTCGGACGAGAGCGGGCATCAGGCGGCACGACCGCGCGATCTGCGGCAATTGAGGTGGTGCGTTAGGCTCTCCTCAGTCTGCGAACACGTTCCACCGTTCCGCTGTCCCTGGTCGCGGGCGCTCCGCTATGTCGGGTAAGCCTTGGCGAGGGCACCTCGTATGCGCGTCGCTCGAAGGTGAACGGTCCGACTGCGCTGAGGTTCGGTCTCTGTGGCCGGTGCGGAACTGAGCCCACGCCACTGCGGTGGCTGTGATTGTGACCCGCGCGGTAAGGGGCCAGCATCCGGGTCGCCGCAGACGCATCCGAGCAGGATGGTGTCACCGTCACCAAACCAGGTTTCGACCGGTTCACCGAGATTGTCGGTCGCGGGGGATCCTCACCGGCGCGAGGACCTTGAGTCCGAAGGTAAGCCAGATCGGCGTCTCGGTGAGGCCGAAGGGAAGATCGACCACGCGAAGGACAGGGTCGCCAAGGTAATCGACACGATCAGGGGCATGGTCGACGATGCAATTCACAAAGGCCAAGGACGCGCTGCATCCGAAGTAGGTCTGTAGCATGGAGACGCCAAGGTCGCTTGAAGCCTCGGCGTCGATGGCCGGGCGGTCATGAACCACCGATGCCGGGTCCGCGACAGGTCGTCAGCGGTTCTCTACAGACTGTGGGGACGTCATGATCGTCATTCTTGGGTTGATCATTCTGGTGGCCGCAGTGATCGTCGGAGCTGCCGGTGTGCTCGGCAACGCGGGCACCGAGCATGCGCTCACCGACGGGTTCGCCGTGTTCGGCTTCGAGGTGACCGGCTCGACCGGCACGCTGTTCCTGTACGGCATCGTGGTCGGGGCGATCGCCGTGCTCGGTCTCGGCCTGCTCCTGGCTGGTGCGCGCCGCACGGCCCGTCGGGGCCGCGTCGCGCGCCACGAGCTCAAGCAGTCTCGCCGGGAAACCGCCGCGATCAGCCACGAACGCGACAA
>DATHUM010000197.1:0-3183 GCA_035462225.1 Jiangellaceae bacterium
CCAACCAGGGGACTCAAGGTGCGGAATCGGCCAGCGCGGCCAGGGCGGCGGTGAAGCACTCCATCGGCGGCTTCACCAGGCCGGCTCCGACCTGACCGGTCCCGGCGACCCGACCGGCCATACCGGTGTTGATCTGTGGCAGGATCCCGGTCCTGATCACCCGAGTCACATCGATCCCGGTGGGCGCCCCGCGGAACTCCAGGATCGGGAAGGCGTACGCGGCGTTCTCGCCCAAGGTGATCTCATACATCAGCTGTGAGGTTCGCAGCGCGTCCGGGACGCTGCCGCCGACGAACCGGACGATCGCAGGCGCCGACGCCATCGCGAACCCACCGAGCCCGATCGTCTCCATGATCGCCGAATCGCCGATGTCGGGATTGGCGTCCTCGGGTCCGAAGTCGCCGAGGAACAACCCGTCCGGGATTTCGGCCGGCCCGGTGAACCACTGGTCGCCGGTGCCGGAAACCCGGATGCCGAAATCGGTGCCGTTGCGGGCCATCGTCGTGACCATCGTGCTGCCGGCAATGCGGTCGGCGGCCATGGTCTGCAACTTCGCCGCCGGCATCGCCAGGTTGAGGAAGAAGTGGTCGTTGCTCGACACGAACCGCACTGCCTCGGCCACCTGCGAACTCGGCGCACCGCTATCGATCAGGTCGGGCAGCAGATCGCGCAGCAGCATCAGCGTGCCGGCCCGGTTGCGGTTGTGGCCCTCGTCGCCCATCTGCACCATCTGGGCCAGGATCGCCTTGACGTCGATCCGCCCGCGGCGGCGAACGGCGGTCTGGAGCATCGGGCCGAGCACATCGGTCATCCAGCGCAGCCGCTCGATGACCTCGGGAGAGTAGGCGCCGTACCGGAGCACCTTGCCAAGGCCCTCGTTGAGCGAGCACCAGGCCGTGCCGTCGTTGGCCTCGTCGCGCAGTTCGAACATCCACATCGACGGCGAGACGATGCCGGCCATCGGCCCGACGGCGCCGTGGTGGTGGCACGGCTCCACGGTGATGCCGGTGCCGTCGGCGAGTCGTGCCTCGGCCTGCTCGGGAGAGTCCGCGAGGCCCTCGTAGAGCATGGCCGCGATGAGCCCGCCGCGCATCGGCCCGGACGCGCGGTCCCAACGCAACGGCGGGCCGGCGTGCAGGAAATGTCCCGGTTCGAGCCCGAGCACCGCGCGGGCCGGCCGGATGTCGACGAGCTCGGCGGTGGACCGCAGCATCCGGTCGATCGCCTCGGTGTTCGCCTTGGCGCGCCGCGCGTCGTTCGCCACTCGCGCGAGTTGCTGCTCGGTACCGGGCGGCGGCGGCCGCCACTCGACCGGAGTGGTCGCGACCGCTTGTGCGGCCAGCGCCTCCGCGAACAGGTCGACGCCGGTGGTGACCACACCGGGCTCGCCCCGCAGCAGTTCGCACGTCATCGGACCTCCTCCGCGAGTTCGACGGCCTTGCGAGCGGCGTGGGCGTTGGAGAGGTGGACCGACGCACCGGCGTCCCGCAGCGCTTCGGCCTGACGCTCGAGGCCCTGGGGGTCACCTGCGGTACCGATGAGCGCGATCACTACCGCCAGCTCGCGGCCGTCGGCGGCGGCCGTCGCGCGGGCATCCTTGATGGCGGGGACGAGATCGCCCGCAGGATCGGAATGCGCGCCATGCCCGAGAACGACGTCCAGTAGAAGCACGCCACAGTCAGGGTCGCGAGCCTCTTCGGCCATTCGCTCGACGCGCAGCGTGCTGTCGATCATCGGATGCGGCCGGGCCTGGGTGAACTGGTCGTCACCGAAGTCGATCATGATGTGGCCATAGCGACGGACCGCCTTCCCGGTGCGCATTTCGGCGACAATGCCCCAGTCCGGCCTAAGCGGGATGTTCGAGTGGACCGGACCCACGGCCTGGCTCGCGATCAACATGGCCTCTTCGCACAGCGTCCCGCCGGAGAACAGTCCGCGGATGTACGGGTAGCGGCCGTTGCGTTCCTCCGGCGCCAGCCACCATCGCGGTTCTTCCCAGGACCGGCCGGCTGCGACGACGGCGGCTTCGGCTGTAGAGGTCAGGTCCGCGTCGCCCTGACCCAGCAAGTGAACGATCACCGGCTTGCCGAGCTCGCCGCCTCGTGCGGCGACGGCTTCGGCCACACTCGGACCCGGAGGCTTGCCGATCACCACGATGACCTCGGTCGCCTCGTCCGCGGCCAGCATCTGCATTGCCGTGAGGGTGCTTCGTCCACCCACCATCTCAGACATGTCGCGGCTGCCCACGCCGAGGCAGTGACTGATTCCCACGCCGGATCCGTCCAGCAGGCACATCAGCTGTTGAGCACCCGTGCCGGACGCGGCGACGATGCCCACCGGCCCGGGCCGCACGACGTTCGCGAAGCCGAGCCCGACACCGCTGACCACCGCGGTGCCACAGTCCGGGCCCATCACGAGCAGCCCGCGCCGGGCCGCCTCGTCCTTGAGCCGGACCTCTTGCTCAACAGGGACGTTGTCCGAGAACACCATGACCGAGCGACCGGCCTCCAGCGCGTCCATCGCCTCGACGAACGCGTACTGGCCAGGCGTCGATACCAGGGCGATATCGGCATCAGAGCGCCGCAGTGCCGACGCCGTCGTCCGTGGGGCAGGAGCATCGCCGAAACCCGCCGGCTCGGCCGCGACCCGGTTGGTGAGCGCCGAATCGATGTGTGCGCGCGCGGTGGCAAGCGCTTCGTCGTCGGTGGCCTCGATGGCTATGAGCAGGTCGGTCGGTGCGGCCCCGGATGGCGCGGTGAACCCCATACCGGCGAGCAACTCGAGGTTGAGCTCGGTGGCCATCGCGACGAGCGCGGAGCTCACTCCGTCGACGGCCGCGGCATCCCGGCTGACCTGCATCAGCGTGACCGAGTCGAGGTACACGCCGCTGCGGACGTCAAGGTGCCTGGACATAGGGAGACTGTACGGTGCCGGTCCAGCACGTCCAGGGGCCACGGCCCAGCACGCCTAGGGGCCACGGCCCAGCACGGCCAGGCGCCCGCACCAAGCTTCCACGGTGTCATTGATCTGCGCACCAAGGTTCCACAATGTCGGTATTGCGGCATCGTGGAGGCTTGGTGCAGCCCAGCGGCGGCATGGTGGAGGCTTGGTGCAGCCCAGCGGCGGCATGGTGGAGGCTTGGTGCAGCCCAGCGGCGGCATGGTGGAGGCTTGGTGCAGCCCA
>DATHUM010000198.1:0-8502 GCA_035462225.1 Jiangellaceae bacterium
CCCCACTCTTGCATGATCAGCGGGGTTAGGTGCAGGGACCGGTCGACACGGCCGTGCTGGCGGCCGCGGCCTGCGCTAGCGCGTCGTCGATCTCACTGAGCGACAGCGCGTAACCGGTGTCCGGGTCGGTGAGCGACGCGGCGAAGATCATGCCGTAGACGGCTCCCTCATCCGACACGAGCGGACCACCGGAGTTGCCCGGTTGGACGCTCCCGCGTAGCGAGATCACCTCGCGGGTGACGGAGGCGTCGCCGTAGATGTCCCGGCCCATGAGCGCGTGTTCGCCGCGGACCCGGACCGGCTCTACGGACAGTGGGCCGTTGTTCGGATAACCGACCACCGCGGCATCGTCCCCCGGGCGGACGCTGGCGTCCAGTTCGAGGACGGGACGATCAAGACCAGGGACGGCCAGCACAGCAATGTCGGTGTCCGGGTCGAACAGCACGACTTCGGCGGTCAGCGGTTCGCCGTCGGGGACTCCGACCCGTGGCGAGCGAACGCCCGCCACCACGTGTGCGTTGGTCATGACCCGCTCGGGTCCCACGACGAACGCCGTCCCCTCGATGACCCGGTTGCACTCCGATGCCCGGCCCACGACCTTGACCACGCTTTGGGCGGCCTGCCTGATCTCCGGGTCTCGTCCCAGCGCGCCCGATGGCGGATCGACCTGGAGAATCGGTTCGGGCACCCATGGTGCGACCACCTCGGGAAAGCGGCCGGCCGCAACGACCGACTGGAACGCCTGCCGGAGGCGGTCCGGCGATACCGGCACCACGTCGTCGACGGCGCGGAGAATTCGAGACTCGCGAACAGCCGCGGAGGCATGGGGAATCGCGGAACTGGACACCGCCAACCCCACCGCCCAGGCGGCCAGCAGCAGCCCGACGACCCCCAGCATCGCGCCGCCCAGCGCGTCCACGTTGCGCGCCGGGTCCGACGTGACCTGGGACCGCATCCAGGTACCAAGCCAGGCCAGCAGGCCCTGGCCGATCGATGCCACGGCCAGCACCAGCAGCACCGCGAGCACGGCGACACCGAGGCCGGGGCTGAGCCCGCCTAGCAACAGCGGAGCCAGCAGCAGCCCGCCGATCGCACCGCCGACGAACCCGGCGAACGACAGGAGGCCGACGAGGAATCCGCGGCTCCACCCGGTATAGGCCACGACGATGAGCAGCAGGACGATCAGCCAGTCCACCAGGTTCATCAGAGCTGGACTCCCGACGGCAACGGTTCCACCCGGCTACTGTCCCAGGGCCGGGCCAGGCCCGCCGCATCGAGAAGCGCGGCCAGGATGCCGGCGGTGAATCCCCATACGGTGAGCCCGCTGACCGCGAACGCCGGGCCGACATAGCCGCTCGGGTGGCGGATACGCAGCCGGTTGGCCGGATCGACCAGCTCTGCCAGTGGAATCCGGTGCACCGACGCGACCTCCTCGGGGTCCAAGACGCCCACCGGTGACGGCTCGCGCCACCAGCCGAGTACAGGAGTGACAACGTACCCGCTCGGCGGTAGCCACAGTGGTGACATCACCGCGAGGACTTCGACACCGGACGCGTCGAGACCGGTCTCCTCGGCCGCCTCGCGGAGTGCCGCGCCGACCGGCCCGTCGTCCTCGGGGTCGATGGCACCGCCGGGAAAGGCCGGCTGCCCGGCGTGACTGCGGAGGGTGTGCGCCCGCTCGATGAGCAGGATGTCCGGGCCCGCGGGCTGGGACTCGCCGAACAGCATCAGCACCGCCGACTCGCGTCCGTCGACCCCGTCCGGGCGGGTGTGTCGCGACAACGGCCCGGCGCTGGCCTGGCGCGCGGCATCCACCAGGGGCTGCAACCAGTCCGGTGGGGTCACGGGCTCTCCTTGACCAGCTTGGCCGCCACCTTAGGATCGGTCGGACCCTCCCCATACGAGGGGCACCAGCGAGCCAACGCACAGGCACCGCAGGCAGGGCGCCGGGAATGGCATCGCCGCCGACCGTGCCAGATCAGCCGGTGGGACAGGATCGTCCAATCCTGCTTCGGGATCAACGCGCCCACGTCGGCTTCGATCTTGTCCGGATCGGTCTGGCTAGTCCAGCCGAACCGCCGGGCCAGGCGCCGGAAGTGGGTGTCGACCGTGATTCCGGGCACGCCGAACGCGTTCCCAAGCACGACGTTGGCCGTCTTGCGGCCGACGCCCGGCAACGTGACGAGGTCCATCATCCGTCCGGGCACCGCGCCGCCGAACCGTTCGTCGATCTCCTTGGCCAGTCCGATGATCGCCTTGGTCTTCGCCCGGAAGAATCCGAGCGATTGAATGATCGTTTCGACTTCTTCCGGATCGGCGGCGGCCAGGTCGGTCGGCGTCGGGAACTTGGCGAACAGCGCCGGCGTGGTCGCATTGACCCGGACGTCCGTGGTCTGTGCCGACAACACCGTGGCAACAAGGAGTTCGTAGGGAGAGGTGAAATCCAGCTCACAGTGCGCGTCCGGATACATCAGCGCCAGTTCGCGGTTCATCCGGCGAGCGCGGCGGACGAGGGCGAGTCGGGACTCGGTGGGGATCTGCGGCACCTGCTAAGCCTACGGTTTGGACGGTCGGCAAAGCCCGCGCCTACTACTCTGCACCGGTGGCGGTGTGATCTGCGACACTAGGCAGGCACGATCCGTCGAGGAGGCTTGGGTGAACGACGTGCTGAGGAGCGCGCTGCTGTTTCGCGAACTGGACGATGAAGCAGCCTCCGCGCTGCGCGCGTCGATGGAAGAGGTCAAGCTCCCCCGGGGCGAGGTCCTCTTCCACGAGGGCGACGACGGCGACCGGATCTACGTGGTGCTCAGCGGCAAGGTCAAACTCGGGCGCACTGCCCCTGACGGTCGGGAGAACCTGCTCGCCGTGCTCGGCCCCGGCCAGATGTTCGGTGAGCTGTCGCTGTTCGACCCCGGGCCGAGGTCCGCGACGGCCAGCGCGGTGTCCGATACGACGCTGCTCGGGCTGGGCCACGAAGACCTCTTGCCCTGGCTCACCGGACGCCCCGAAGTGGCGCGGAACTTGCTTTCACAACTGGCGCAGCGGCTGCGGCGGTCCAACGACACGCTCGCCGATCTGGTTTTCGCCGATGTGCCTGGCCGGGTCGCCAAGCAGTTGCTCGACCTGTCCGAACGGTTCGGCGTGCCGTCCGCCGAGGGCGTCCGGGTGATGCACGAGCTGACCCAGGAAGAACTGGCCCAGCTGGTCGGGGCGTCCCGCGAGACCGTCAACAAGGCGCTGGCCGACTTCGTCAGCCGTAATTGGATCCGGCTGGAGTCGCGCTCGGTCGTCCTGCTCGACATCGAGCGGCTGCGCCGTCGCGCCCGCTGACTGCCGCTCCGCCGTTCGATCACGTTCAGCAGGCGTATCCCTGCCGCACCAGGCGCGTGCGGGTGGTACGGCGCCGACACGCCTCGTGGGCGGCCCACTCTGGGCGCAGCTGACTGAGCCGCTACCGAACCGGTCGCAGGCCGAGAGCGTCCCGGACCAGCTCGACGGCAGCAGCCGGCGTCGGTAGCTCGCCGGAGCTCACCGTCAGCCCGTCGACGATGATGGCTGCGTAAGCGGGCCCGCGGAGTACTGCCTTGATCGCATCGCCCCAACCCAGACCCCGGCGACGGACGTCTTTGGCGATCACCGGGGCCAGGTAGAGGTGGTTACGCGGATCGACGATCTCGAGGTCGACATCAGATGGAAGGTTGTCGCGCAGGGTAAGATAGACCCGGGCGAGCGGATCCCAATCGTCCCGCTCGCCGAACCCCTGGTGCGCCTCGTGGTGCGCGGGATTGATGCACAGCCCTTTGGTGGACCCGCCGCCGCAGCACCCTGCCCCGACCCCGTCGGACATGTCCCACGGCCGGATGAGCAGGACCCGGTGGGCGGGTTCACCAGATTCGGTCACTGCTGGCTGTCTCCTCGGTCTACGTCGGCCGCCGTCGTGTCGCCACCCTCGGTGACACCGGCACGGCGCTCACTAACCAGGGTACGCATCCGAAGTACCGCCTCGACGATCAACCAGAGTGCGAGGACCAGAATGATGACGTCGAGCGGG
This sequence comes from Jiangellaceae bacterium, assembly GCA_035462225.1. Classification (GTDB taxonomy): domain Bacteria; phylum Actinomycetota; class Actinomycetes; order Jiangellales; family Jiangellaceae; genus JASLBX01. The sequence continues at coordinate 4,052 of DATHUM010000198.1, forward strand.
ACGAGGATCCAGCGCTCCTCGGCATCCCAGAACTGGCCCAGTTGGATGATCAGCGCCCATACGGTCATCACCAGCAGGAACGCCATCGGTACGAGCGCGGCTGCGGGGTTGCGCCGGTTTCTGGTGACCCAGACCGCTATGACGGCCAGCGCCAGCCCGGCGGTCAGCTGGTTCGTCGTGCCGAACAGCCGCCACAACGTGCCAAAGGCGAAGCCCTGGTCGGTGCTGCCCGGCATCAGGGCCAGGAACAGCGGCAGCGTGATGCCGATCAAGCCGGCCAACGTGAGGTTCCGCGCCACCGTCTTCCAGCCGATGATGGTGGCGATCTCCTGGACGATGTAGCGCTGCAATCGGACGCCGGTGTCCATCGTGGTGGCCGCGAACGAAATGACCACGACCGCGGCGAACGTGGCCGCCAGACCTAGCTCGATCCCCAGATTGTTGGCGAACGCGGCAATGCCGTTCACGAAGTTGCCGACGGCGCCACCAGATGCGGTCGCGAAGTCAGGGTAGAGCTCCTCCCACTCGACCTGGGTGGCCGCGACGCCGGCGGTTACCGCCAAAACCGACGCCATCGCCAAGCTGCCCTCGCCGACCGCGCCCATGTAGCCCACGTAGCGGGCGTCGGTCTCCTTGGCCAACTGCTTGGACGTCGTGCCGGACGACACCAATGAGTGGAATCCGGATATCGCACCGCAGGCGATGGTGATGAACAGGAACGGGAAGATGTTCGGCGAACCCTCCGGCAGGTTGTCGCGCAGCGCCGGCGCCACGATGCGGTCGAACCCGACCAGGACGCCGATGAAGGTGATCCCGAGCGCGATGAACAGCTGGTGCGAATTGATGTAGTCCCGCGGCTGCAATAAGAACCAGACCGGTAGCCGCGATGCGATGAACGTGTAGATGAACATGATGATGATCCACACGTCGCGGGGTGCCATGCCGAGCGAGTCGGCCAGGCCGGTGAGCTCGATCGGGTTGTTGTTGCCCACCCAGATCAGCACGTACAGCCCGATCACACCGATGATCGACGGCACCAGCGCGGGGCTGCGCGTCTTGTAGATGTACTGGCCGATCGCGATGGCCAGCGGGATCTCCAGGAAGATGGGGATGACCGCGCCTGGCTGCGCGACGAACAGGTTGCCGATGACGACCGCGAACACCGCGTTGACCAGCGTCAACAGGAAGAAAATGATCAGCAGGAACAAGACCCTGGACCGCCTGCTGATGACTTCGCTGGCGAGTGTCCCGATGTTTTGGGCCTTGTGCCGCACCGACACCACCAGGGCACCGAAGTCATGGACGCCAGCAGCGAAGATCGTGCCCAGCGTGATCCACAGCAGTGCCGGCACCCAGCCCCAGAACACGGCGATCGCCGGGCCGACGATCGGCGCCGCTCCCGCGACAGAGGTGAAGTGGTGGCCGAACACGACGTGCTTGTTGGTCGGTACGTAGTCGATCCCGTCGGCGAACTCGTGCGCGGGCGTCACGAAAGCCGGATCGAGGGCGTAGACCTTGGTGGCCAGGTACTTCGAGTAGTAGATGTACCCGAGCGCATAAAGACACATAACGACAACAGCGACAATAATTGCTGGCAAGGCTGCCTCCTTGCAGTCGCGGGCTTAGCCGCGCCTCCCCCGGGGTCGCGACACCGTAGGATCTTGTTGGCACTATGACGCAAGTCACACAGGCCGGTCAATAGTGCGACATTCATTCGAAACCTACTCGTCACCTGGAGGGCCAGCTGGACGCCAGCCTCCGCCAACCTGTCCGGGCCGCAACGGTGGCCGAGCTGAGCTGGGTCGCCTCTTCCGGACGGCCGGACGCGCTGCCGGTAACTCCACTGTTGCTCGGTGATCAGCCCGCGCTCGCCTACCCATACGCGTATGCCGCCCTGGCTCGTGAGATCGCCGCCGCGCCCGCCGTTGCGCTCACCTTGTCCGACCCGCGCATGACCGGCGGTGGGTGGCGGGCGGTGACCGCCACGGGCCACAGCAGCCTCGTCGAAGACCCGGAAGGCGAGGTGTTCCGTGCCCGGCTGCTGCGCGAGGAGCTGCGCAAGTACCCGCCGTCGCGGACCATGGCCGACTCACTCCTCTTGCAGCGCGAACACTGGTGGTACCTGCCTCGCCTGATAGTGCTGCTCGACCTACGGTCCCCGATGCCGGTGGAGCCGCGCGCCGAGGCGAGCCACCAGGTGCTGACCGTGTGGGACGGCGATCTGTTGCACGTCGACACAGTGCAAGTGGCCGAGGCCGGATCGGACCGCCTCAAGCTCGCCGGCCTGTCCGGGCGCCCCGCGCTAGACGGCCCGGCCGCGTTGCTGGGGCACGATTTCTCCGTTCCCGACCTCGAACGCTGGACGCCGTGGGTTACCCGCGGAACCGTCACCGGTGACGTGCTGTCTGTCACCGACCGGCCGGCCCGCACCACCCTGGAGCCCAACCTGAGTCTCCGGCAGCGGTACCGCCGCCAGCGCGACCTCGAAAAGGCCTGCCGCGCCAACATCCCCTAACCGCGTTGATCATGCAAGAGTGGGACGACACGCCGCGTCGCCTCTACGCGCGCCCTTGCAATCGGGCATTTCGGCGTGTCGTCCCACTCTTGCATGATCAGCGGGGTCGAGGTCAGCGCTGGAGGTAGTCGAGCTGCGCGCGCACACTCGCCTCCGCCGCCGGCCAGAGCACCCGGTCGACATCGGCGTAGACGATCTCGACGACCTCCTGAGCGGTCCTGGCGCCGGCGACCACCGCGGCCCGGACCTGATCGAGCCGCTCCTCCCGGTGTGCGATGTACTCGGCCGCCGCCTCCCCCGCGTCCGGTCGGATCGGCCCGTGGCCGGGCAACACCAGCACTCCGTCCAGCCGGCTCAGCCGCCGCAGCGAGTCGAGGTATGAGCCCAGTTGCCCGTCCGGATACGCGACCACCGTTGTGCCCCGGCCCAGGATCGTGTCGCCGGTGAGCACCGCCCGGTCGCCATCGTCGGCGACGTCGAAGCACACGGAGTCCGACGTGTGCCCGGGCGTATGCAGGACCCGAATCCGCAGGTCCGGCACGTCGACGAGCGCCCCGTCTGTGCTGAGTGGATCGGCGTCGATGCACAGGTCCGGATCGCGGGCCAGCGTCGGCGCCCGGGTCATCTCGTGGAACCGCCGCGACGATTCGGCGTGGTCGGGGTGACGATGAGTCAGCAGCACCGCGGCCACCGGCCCGAACGCGGCCACCGCTTCGAGGTGATCGTCCAGCAGTGGCCCGGGATCGACGACGACATTGCCGGCTGAGGTCGCGAGAACGTACGTGTTGGTGCCGTCGAGCGTCATGGGGCTCGGATTGTCGGCGCGCAGGAGAGTGCACCAAGGCGGCAGCGTTCTCACAGGGCCCACCATTACATGCCGTCGCAGATCCAGCTATTGCAGCGGTGAGAGGACCGCTTGTGCCTCGGCCCCGCGCTCTGCGTCGATCTCGCCCTCGGAGATCCACTTGTCCAGCTCTTCGGTGAGCTTGCGGGCTTCCTGCCGGCGTTGGCCCGGCGGTTCGGTGTCCAAGATCTTGCGGAAATCAGACGACAGGTTCTCCGCCTTGCTCCCCCATGCCTCGTGATCCCTGCTCACCGCGGCGAACAGCGCACTGACACCGGCCAATTCCTGTTCCGACGGCCGGCTCTGCTGCTCCAAGACGTCGATCGCGGCGTATCCGACCTCTGGGTCAAGTTCGTCCTCGGCCGTCCACTTGCCGATTTCTTCGATCAGCTTCCTCGCCTCCTCGTCGTCCGGGTCGGCGGCGAACTCGTTCAGCCTGTCCAGCAGGTCGTCGGTCTTGTCACCGTGATCAGCGGCGGCCACGGTTTCGATCAGGCCATCGAGGTCCGTCGGCTCGTCACCGGTGCCGTCCGGATCGTCTTCGGGCGGCTGCTGCGCATCCTGCTCTGGCTGCGCCGCAGTCTCGGCGCCGCCATCCGCAGCCGGACTCGCCGCGCCTGCTGGGTCGTCGTCCCTGGTCAGGACGTACGCCGCCGCGATACCGAGCGCGGCCGTCGCCAGCAGGGCGATCGCCGCCGGCAGCCAACGGCGACGGGCCGGCTGCTCCGGAGGTTGCTGGGTCACGCCGCTCAACACCGCCGTGGGCGGGTCGGCCGAATTGAGGGTCGGCGCGCCGAGCAGTGTGCTACACATCTCGGCCGCCGATCCGAACCGAGCTCGCGGATCCTTGGCCAGCGCACGCTCCACGACGGCGGCGATATTCAGGGGGACGTCGGGTGCGATCTCGCCGAGTGGCCGGACCGGCTCGCGCTGGTGCGCGACGGCCAGCGCCACCGCACCGTCCGCCACGAACGGCGGTCGACCAGTGAGGCACTCGTACATCACCGCGCCGAGCGAGTAGATATCGCTCGCCGGTGTCGCCCGCTGGCCGGAGACTCGCTCCGGCGCCAGATAACGCGGCGTCCCGAGTAC
>DATHUM010000199.1:0-5405 GCA_035462225.1 Jiangellaceae bacterium
TGGCTATGCCATCGATCTCAGCGAGAAGAACGCCGCCAAGCTTCGCGACACCTTCGGGCGGTACGTCGACGCCGCGCGGAAGGTAGGCGGCCGAGCCAGGCGCGGCCGGGGTGCAGGCGGCAGGGGTAAGACTGATCCAGAACAACTCAAGGCCATCCGGGAGTGGGCCAAGGCCAACGGTCATGAAGTCTCCGACCGTGGGCGCATCCCCGTGAGCGTCGTTGCGGCCTACGAGGCGGCGCACGGGTAGCACGTTCAAGGCAGTCGTAGCCCTCAATCGCACCCTGACGGGCCGGAGATTCTGGCTCGAAAGGTGAAGGCAAGGCTACCAAGTCGGCCGGTGACTTCGGCGACGTACGCGCCGCGCAGCGTGATCACCTTGCTGTCCATGAGGAGCTGGAACTCCTCCCGTAGCCGTGCGCTGGACCAGACGTCCGCGCCCCGCCAGCACGGCGATGTCGTCGGTGATCAGTCGCGGCGATCACCAATCGAAAGACCCCTCCCTGCCAAATCCGGCAGAGCGCGAGTATCAGGGTAGGCCGTCACCGCCGCCTCACGTCCCGGATTCGGAAAGCTCTAATGCACTCGCGCCCCGCACTCATCGATTGGCTGTAGCCTCATGCCGGGGTGGGAGTGCAGGCTATTCAGGGGTCCACTGACCAACGGGAGAGCATATGTCTGAGAACGCGAGTCGCGCTGCGGCGATGGTCGACCGCGTCCTGCCGGTGCTGGCCGACGATGTAGCGCCGGACGGTTCGCAGGTGAGGTTGCTTGCCTCCGCTTCCTATGGAGGGATGGCGCACTTCGAACTGGGTGCGGGCGAGACGTCCGTCGCACAGCGCCACCGGACCGTCGAAGAGATCTGGTTCGTCCTTGAGGGGCTTGGGCAGATGTGGCGAGATCCAATCGACGGGCCCGCCCGCGTGATCGATATGCGACCTGGCGTGAGCTTGGCGATCCCAGTCGGAACGCACTTCCAGTTCCGTAACACCGGGCGCGTGCCGCTGACTGTCATCGGCGTCACCATGCCGCCATGGCCAGGCCCCCAGGAGGCTGTCGACGTTGACGGTGTCTGGGAGCCGACGATTCCCGCACGAGTGACGAGTGACGCCGACGGATGATCCGCCTGGGTGACCCAGGGGCTCCGGGGCATTGTTTATGGGCCCGTTATGCGACGAGGCGGAGGGCGCGGGCGGGGTGTCGGCTGACGCGTCGTGAGGCGGCGGCGATGTTGGCCGCCCCTGCCAGGCGGTGCACGCTGATCGCGAGGTTGCGCAGGGCTGCCATGACGACGGGGCCTGCTCCGGTGCGGGCCCGGGAGGCGTCCTCGGCGAAGGTCACATCGCGCACCCTTCTCCGCACTAGAGAGGATCATGCTGTGTGAGGCGTCCCGCGGATCATCCGAGGACGTGGTCGTTGCTGTCGTTGTCGGCCGCGAGTTGTCGGAGACGTTCGGCCTGCTGCTTCTTGTCGGCGATGTGGCGCAGGCTGTCGCGCAGCCCAGAGATCTCGCCGAGCCACTGCATCTGGTGGGCTTCCTGGAGTCGTTCCCGGGTGTTGATCTCGATCTCGACCAGTCGTGGCAGCTGGGCGGGGTCCGGGCGGAGCATGGGGCAGCGGATGCAGGCGTGCTCGTGTTGACAGGGTGTTCCGTAGGGCCGGTCGCAGGTGCCCAGTGCGACCCTGCGCAGGCTGAAATGGTCTCGGAACTCTGCCCACTCGACGTCGGTGGGCTCGCGGTATTCCTCGCTCGGGCGATGGGCCCGGCGCTGGTCCACGTGGCGCCGGTAGTGGCGGATCACTTCCTGCGGATAGACCGCGACATACCCCTGGGTGGTGTTGAGGTCGAGGTGGCCGAGGAGTTTGGCGGCAATGTGGATCGGGAGGCCGCTGTTCACGGTTTCGGTGGCGAAGATCCGGCGGAAGTCATGCGGGGTGAACCTCAACGGGGTTCCGTCGACGTCCACGATGCCGGCCCGGACGGCCAGATCGGTCAGCAGGCGTCGGACCCGGGCCGGGGAGATGACGTCGATCCGGTGCTGGTAGGGGCGTTGGAATAGGTGCGGCAGGGGTGGGCCGAAGGTCCGTTCGTGGCCGTCGTAGCGCGACAGCAGCGGCACGTGTCCGTCGGGGGCCTTGATGCGGCGCAGGATGTGGGCCAGCACCGCGACCAGGTCGGGGTCGGCGGGGATGACCCGTTCCCGGTCGGTCTTGGACGGGCTGATCTGCAGCAGCGGCACCATCTCGCCGGTGGGCGCCTGATACTGGCGCAGGCTCAGGTGGGTTAGCTCGAGGAGTTCCTCCACCCGGACGCCGGTGCGTCGCAGGACCTCGATCACCGCGGCGCATCAGAAGGCGTTGTCCTCCTCACGTTCGGCGTCGAAGCGGGGCCCCGGATCGCCGTGGTCGTCCAGGGTGGCGACGAACAGCGCGGTGGGCCGCCAATGGCGGTGGTCCCGGCCGGTGCGTCGATACCGGATCTCCTCCACGGTGAACTGCTCGCCGGGCGCGGCAGCCCGGGTGGCCTGCAGGACCAGCCGGGACAGCCGGGCGCGTTCCTCGGCCGCTGCGACCAGCTGGGGAAGCACCGGGGCAAGAGTGCGGGTGCGTTGCTGCATCCGGGCCTGACGCAGGCGGGCCTCCTTGGTGTAGCCGCGCACGTCGACCTCGCGGATCGGGCAGGGCGCAGCCCAGCGCGCCCACCGGGCCGGGTCGTCCAGCGACCACTGCTGCAGGTCGAGGTAGAAGCAGCGCACGGCCAACAGCACGGCGTGGCAGTTCAGGCGGGGGCGCCCGTCGTGCAGCACGTGGATGCGCTGCTTCCACGCCTGCGCGACGTCGTCGGGCAGGTTCAGGGAGCTGATCCCGGGGTGGTGACGCTCCAGGTCAGTCCAGAACAGGGCGACCAGCATGTGGGCCTGGTTGACCAGGGAGCCGTAGTCGAGCACCGCTGCCCGCTCGGTCAGGTAGTGGACCAGGACGTCGCGGACGGCGCGGTCCGCGACCGGGTGTCGGTCCACCAGCTCGGCGGGAGTCAGCCTCCCCAGGCAGCGGGACTGCGCCAACGTCGCCGGCGCACCCGTCAACGCGCCCACGGCGCGCAACCCCTGGTAGGCCAACGGCAGCGAGGCCACCGGTCGCCCACCGGCGCGGCGGGCCTGGGCGTAGTCGGCGATGTCGGCGAGGTCGAGGTCGAGCAGGTCCTTGCCGGTCACGATCACCATCCGGGTCACCACGTTCAGCGCGTCGCCGGCGTACTCCTCGCAGCCGCCGCGTTCGGCCAGCTGCCGGTGAAGCCGGCCGAACATGGCGGCCTGGTTGTGTCGCCGGTAGGTGTCGTAGGCGCCCAGCAACCGACTGGCGAACAGCCAGCGGTAGGACGGGCGCACGGCCCGCAACGCCAGCAGCGCGCACATCCCCGCGGTGAACCGGGCGCGGCGCCCCGGCGACAGGCCCGACGGTCCCCATCCCGAGCCCGCCTCCTCGGAGCCGGACAGGATCCAGCGGTCCTGCCAGTCACCGCCGGGGAAGGCCTCAAGCCAGTCCAGCACCAGACCGGCCGCAGCCTGCTGCCGGTTGTGCTGCGCGACCGTGGGCGCCACCAGCAGCCCGCCGACCAGCCCGACCAGCTCGGCCCGCGATGCGCCGGCCCGCGACGGCAGCGGCGCATCACCGTGCCCCGGAGCAGGAGCCGGCGGCGTCGACGGCGGTAGCAGCGGGCTGCTGCCCGGCACAGCCGGGTGCCCGACGCTTGTCGAGGTGCGGGCGATGCGTCCGTGCCGGGTCACCGATCCGTCCCGAACACCTCGGCCAGATCGTCACGGTCGTAGGTCCATCCCGGCGTCGACGGGTCCGCGATCGGCTTGGGTCGACCGTAGTGCTCCTGCACCCTGGCGATGACCTCGTCGACCCGAGGCCGCACATAGCCGCTGGTCGTGGTGATCCACCTGTGCCGCATCACCCGCTGAACGTCGACCAGGCTGACGCCCGGGTCCTCGATCAACCGTTGGCACAGCGTGTGCCGCAGGTCATGCAGCGTGATGTCCGCGCCGATCCGGGCGTTGATCCGGTTCAGCACCGCCCGCAGCGCGGTGTATGTCAGCGGGCGCAACGGATGGCGTCGTGTCCACCACAACGGCTCACCCGCGCCGGGACGCTTCCCCTCCTGCGCCAGCTCACCCAGATACAACGCCAGCCACGCGAACGCCTCCGGTGAGGCCGGGCACGCCTGTTTGGCCCCGCCCAGCCCCTTGGACCGCACGTAGATGCGGCCGTCGCCGGGCCGGACGTCCCCCACCGACATCCCCAGCAGCTCACCGGCCCGGGCCCCGCTGGACAAGAACATCGCGAACAGGGCCCGGTCCCGGTTGCAGTCCAGCACCCCGAACAAGTCCTCCACCACCTCATCGGGCACCGCCCGCGGCGACACTGCAGGGTGCTTCTGCCGGTAGGCGCCACGCCGGTGCAACCGGAACGGCTCGAGCGGATTGTGATGGCCCTGCGGCCGGTGCCCGGCCCGAGAGGGCGGCGGCACCGGCGAGACCACCGGGCCCTGCCCGCTCAACAGGTGGAAGTCGTAGAACGCGGAGATCACCGAGACCGCGTGGTTGATCGTCGCCGGAGCGTAACCCGCCTGCAGCGACGTCTTGCCGGTGCGAGGGTTCACCATGCCCGGCGGGGGCGCGTCCTGGCGGTGACGATCCCGGGCGGGGTTGTGGCACACCCGTAGCCACAACACGAAGTCGCGCACCTCGCCCCGCTGCGCACGGTGCCACCTCACGTCGACCGCCGCCAGGAACCGGAACCAGCGCAACAGGTCGAAACCGTAGGAACGGCACGACGCCGGGCTGCTCCCGCAGGCCAGCAGATCACGCAGGAACTCCACCACCGGCTCCACCGGCGTCCCCGCGCCGTCCAGCACCGCCCACGGCAGCACCGGATCAGCGGTGGAAGCCACCCGCCCGACCCGCGCCACCACCAGCCCGGACACATCCCGCCGGCTCGACACCGAGTGCTCGTCCACCACATCTCCGTCCCGGGGTGATCAACACCCTCGGACGCACCCTCGCCCCCTCGCCTGCACAGACCCCCGCAAGACGCGCCGGTAGTGCGGTCAACATGTCAGTGAAGGCGATTCTCGATCCCCCAGTGGGCGCGGATGGCATCGGCGAGATCGGCCGGGCTGATCTGGTCGTGGTCGAGGTCGGTGACCGCGTACACGGTCTCGGTGCGCCACCGGCCGGTGGTGCCGCGCCGGCTCCGGCGGGTGACCTGCACGGCCTGGCGGGCCCGGGGGAATCCGATCCCGGCCGCGACACCGGTGACCTTGATGGTGCGGGACTCGACTCGGCCGTGTCCCTTGTCGTGGGTGCGGTCGGCCACCGGCATGTCCGGCCAGGGCAGCG
>DATHUM010000200.1:0-4562 GCA_035462225.1 Jiangellaceae bacterium
GAGGGCGTCACGTGTGGTCAGTTCGGTCAGCAAGTCGTCGGTGGCCTGCCCGAAGTAATCGAGGGTGGGTTCATCGCCGCGCTCAGGTGGCCACGGCTCGGGGAACGCCTTCTCCCGGATACAGGAGACCTTGTGCCGGTACACCTCAGCGATGTGCTCGACGGCGTCCCGGACCGTCCAGCCGGGGCACGACGGCACCGCCGCGTCAAGGCCGCGTCCAGCGACGGCGAGGATTCGGGCCGCGTCGGCCCGAACGTGCTCCACGTACTGTTCGTGGGTCAGTCTCATGGCGTGCCAGCATGCCATCGGGGTCGACAGCGTGCCACGCCGTTTCGGGTAGCAGGCCCCCTGGCAGGATGGCTCGAGTGAGCGCTCTGGACGATGCCGACGGTGCCCGCGCCTATGGAGCGGCGATCCTCCGCGGCGAGAGGGTGTATCTGCGCGAACTCCGCGACGACGACCTTCCGCTGCTGGTGAAGTGGTGGAACGATCCGCAGGCCGCTGCACTGCAGACATTCGTCGTACGCCCGCAGCCGGAGTCGACGATCGTTGAGAAATACCGGGCATGGAGCGCCAACAAGGAGTCCACCGGCGCCTGGTTCAGCATCGTGGCCCAGGAGGATGACGGGCTGGTCGGCCAGGTCAGCTTGTTCGGTGCACAGGTGCCGACCCGGGCCGCGACCCTCGCCATATCGATCGGTCCCGAACACTGGAGCCGCGGCCTCGGCACCGATGCGCTGCGGGTCATGGTGCGGTACGGATTCCAGGAGCTGGGGCTGAACCGCATCGGGCTCGGGGTCTGGGCCTTCAACGACCGCGCCATCGCGGCGTACCGGAAGGTGGGATTCGTCGAGGAGGGCCGCCGGCGGCAGATGACGTTCCACGCCGGCCGGTTCCACGACGAAGTGCTCATGAGCATCCTGCGCAGCGAGTGGCCCGAAGCGAGCGCCTGATCCCGTACGTCCGCGGGGAACATCCTCGGCTGCCTTTGCAATGCACACCTATGGCAAGCAGGCTGCGCGCTTCCCATAGGTGTGCATTGCAAAGGCAGTGAGGGGCAAGTCCAAGCGGCGGGCGGCGGCCGACAGTCTGGGTAATCCAGCAGGTCAGGCCGACGCGCGAATCACCAGCTCGGTGGGCAGGATCTCCCCACCGGGCGAGATGGTCTCTCCGCGCAGTTGAGACAGCAGCAGCTCGGCCATCCGATGCCCGAGTTCTTCGACCGGCTGATGCACCGTCGTCAGGGGCGGTACGGTCGCCGGGGCCAGCATCGAGTCGTCGAAGCCGATCACGGCCACGTCGTCGGGGATGGCCTTTCCCGCGTCGCGAAGCGAGTTCATGGCGCCTGTCGCCATGAGGTCGGACGCGACGAAGACTGCGTCCAGCCGGGGCCACGTCGCCAGCAGCGTTCGCATCGCCGCCGCCCCGCTTTCGGCAGTGAAGTCTCCCGTGGCGACCGCGTCGTCGGGCAGGCCGGCGGACTGCAAGGCCTCGCGCCAGCCGTCCAGCCGGTCGACACCGGCGGGCATGTCGGAGGGGCCCGCGACAGTGGCGATTCGCCGCGCGCCCCGAGAGATCAGGTGCTCGGTCGCCGCGCGGGCCCCACCGACGTTGTCCACGTCGACGTACGGGACGCTGGCGCCGTCCGGCTCCAGCGGCCGGCCGAGAAACACGCACGGCAACTTCGCCTTGGCCAGTTCGGACGGCAGGTGATCCTCGCGGTGGTGGCTCATCACGAGGGCGCCGTCGACGTGACCGGCGCGCAGGTACCGCAGCAACCGCTCGGTGTCGCCAGCGTGTTGGGCGATCAACAGGACCAGTTGGAACTCGGTTCCGGCCAGGCCCTTCGTGACGCCCTGCAGGGCGCCGGTAAGGAAGGGGTCGCCCACCAGCTTGGACCCTGTCTCCGGAACGACGAGCGCGACCGAATCGGTGCGCCGCGTCACAAGCGACCGGGCGGCCCGGTTCGGTATGTACCCGAGCTCGGCGATGGCCCGGTCGATCGCCTCCCGGGCCTTCTCGCTGACCCGGATGCCGCCGTTGATGGCCCGCGACACCGTGGCCCTCGATACACCGGCCCGGCGTGCGACTTCCTCGAGAGTCGGCAACTTCGGCTCGGACGACAAGCCCGTCACCCCTGGCTTGCGCTGGAGGCGATCGCTTCGGCGTACCACCGGCCGCTGGACTTGACGATCCGCTGCTGTGACTCGAAATCGACGTAGACCAGGCCGAAGCGTTGGCCGTAGCCCCAGGCCCACTCGAAGTTGTCGAACATCGACCAGTAGAAGTAGCCGCGAACGTCCGCACCCGACTCGATCGCATGGGCCACCGCCTCGACGTGGCTCGCGAGATAGGCGACGCGGTCCGGATCGTGCACGTGGCCGTCCACGACTCGATCCGGGAAGGCCGCTCCGTTCTCGGTCACGTACATCGGCACACCCGGGTATTCCTTGTGCAGCCAGGTCAGCAGTTCGGTCAGCCCTTCAGGATAGATCTCCCAGCCCTGCCCGGTGACCGGTCGGCCGACCTGGTGGAATGCGACGTCCTCCGCGCCGACCCACGGCGAACCGGGCGGGTTCGGCGTCGTTATACCCGGGTCGGGGGCGGGACCCTGGGCACGAGCGGACACCGTGTTGCCTAGATAGTAGTTGACGCCGAGCAGGTCGACCGGCGCCGAGATCACCGCGAGGTCACCGTCACGAATGTGACCGACGAGCCCGTACGGTGCGAGGTCGCTCAGCACTCCGGGCGCGTACCCGCCGCGGAGGACGGGTTCGACGAACAGCAGGTTCTGCAGGCCGTCGATGCGCCGAGCCGCCTCGACATCGTCCGGGTCATCGGGGTTCAGCGGTACGACCGGCGCGAAGTTCAGCGTGATGCCGACCGTCGCGTCCGCGCCGCGAGCACGGATCGCCTGGACCCCGAGCCCATGTGCGAGCAGCAGGTGATGCGCCGCTGCGACCGCGGCCCGCGGCTCTGACCGGCCCGGTGCGTGCTCACCGCTGGCGTATCCCAGCAGCGCCGAGCAGAACGGTTCGTTGAGGGTCGTCCAATAGGGGACCCGATCGCCCAACGCACCGTAGACGGTGTCGGCATACTCGGCGAACCGGTACGCGGTGTCGCGGGCCGGCCAGCCGCCCGCGTCTTCGAGCGCCTGCGGTAGATCCCAGTGATAGAGCGTTACCCACGGGACGATGTCGTTCGCCAGCAACTCGTCGACCAGCCGCCGGTAGAAATCCAGGCCCCGCTCGTTGACTGCCCCGCCGTCGGGCTGCACCCGTGGCCAGGCCACTGAGAACCGGTACGACCGCAGCCCCAGCTCTGCCATCAGCGCGACATCGTCGGCCATCCGCCGGTAGTGATCGATCGCCGGGTCACCCGTGGCTCCGCCGATGATCGCGCCCGGTGCGCGGCAGAAGACATCCCAGATCGAATCGGACCGCCCGTCAGCCGCGGTCGAGCCTTCTATCTGGAACGCTGCTGTCGCAGCACCCCACAAGAATCCCGGTGGAAGCTTCCGGGTCACCATGTTCCCCCCGCCGCGTCGATAGCACCGCCGCTCGTTGCACCTGCCCTCATCCTTTCACCGCGCCCTCCATGATTCCTCGGATGATCTGCCGAAAGAACAGCACGAAGATCACCGCGAGCGGCAGCGTGGCGATCAACGTGCCCGCGAAGATCTGCGCGAGATCCTGGTGATACGCCGAGTTCAGTGTCCTCAACGAGACCTGGACGGTCGGGTTGGACGGGTCGGCGAGGACGATGAACGGCCAGAAGAACTCGTTCCAGTACTGCATGAAGGTCAGCAGGCCGAGCACGGCCGCGGCCGGGCGCAGCGCGGGCGCCACTACATGCCGGAAGATCCGCCACGTCGAACAACCGTCGACCCGCGCAGCCTCGATCAGCTCGTCGGGCACCGACTGCAACGTGTACTGCCGCATCAGGAAGATGCCGAAACCACTGATCAAGAACGGGATCGTGACGGCCTTGATGTCGTTCAACCAATCAAGTTCGATCATCAGCCGGTACAACGGGACGATGTTGAGCTGCACCGGGATCATCATGGTGAGCAGGATCGCGATAAGTAGCGCGTTGCGCCCTCGGAACCGCAGCTTGGCGAACGCGAAGCCGGCGATCGAGCTGAAGAGGACTGTGCTGATGGTGATCGTTCCAGCGGCTACGAAAGAGTTGACGATGCCTTTCAAGATCGCCGCATCACTGTTGTCGAGAACGCGGCGGACGTTCTCACCAAGGTTGCCGCCCGGCAGCAGCGCCGGCGGCCATTCGTATGCCGAGGCATTGGTCCTGGAGGCGATGATGACCATCCAGTACAGCGGGAACACCGACAGGATGGCGGCCACCGTCAACCCGATGACGGTGAGCGGCCCGGCCCGATGCGCTCGCGGCGCGGCGTCGGCGGCCTCCACCCGGAGCCGGCCCGCCGGCGGGGGGACGACCTGCGTTGTCAGGGTCACGGGACTCACCTCTCCGAGCCGAGACGGCGAACGAGCGCGAAGTTGATCGCCGCCACGACGACGATCAGCACCAGCAGGACGAGTCCG
>DATHUM010000201.1:0-5632 GCA_035462225.1 Jiangellaceae bacterium
CGAGGGGCGGCTGCGGGTGATCGCACCAACCGTCTCTTTCGTCCATGTTCTCGATCACCTGCTTGACGCCATGAAGTCCTATGCGGTCGAACACCCCACGGTCCTGCACCGAACCCTCGAGTTGGTGGCGCAGGTCGGTGCGGCATGCCAGGACCGGGCGGCCCGTGACCGAATGGACACCCACGTGGGCCGCCAGGTCGAAGCCTTCTCCGCGACATCACCCCAGGACAGCGACCTGGAGGCACTGGCCGAGCACGCCGTCCGGGTGCGTGCGTCACTGCTCGGCTCTCAGCAGCGACGCCTCGGAAGCGGTGACGACTGAGCGCGCCCGTCCAGTCGGTGGGAAGGTTGGCGCGAGGTGCTTGGAGAGCCTGGTCGGACGCAGCCGCATCAGCTCGATCGCGAGCGTAGGCGATCGAGGTGCCCTCTCGAGCAACTGCGGCAGCGTTTCGTCAAGGCGGGTCAGCGCAGCTTCCCGGCCGAACCGGGATGGGAAGGTTGCCGTCCAGACGAGCGCAGGCTCCGGGCGGACCGGGAGACGGGGAAAGGTGTTCTGGGCGGGTTCCGAGCGCCACGTCGCGACACTGGCGCCGAGCGTCTCTTCCAGGGCGAGGTGGAACTCGGTGGAGAACCAGTACTCGAGTTCCGAGGAGCCGGAGTGTCGCAGGATCGCCGTCGCTATGGCATCACGGCCGCCCTCCCCCGGCCCGCGGTCCGCACCACCGCCGTGAGGCGGATCAGTGTGGCGCAGCAAGATGACGTCATCACTGTCCAGCATGGTCGAATTCGCGCGATCCCGATACTCGCGCCACACAGGTCCGTTGTAGAACGCTTCGAGCGCCAGGCGTCGGTTCTTCATGTCCGCGAAGCCTCGCCACCAGACGAAGGAGTCCGGCTCGTCCTCGTCGGCGAAGATCCCACCGATTCGCATGCCGGCCTCCTCTTGCCCGGCGACCAGCCGCTCTTCGAACAGGCGCAGCAGGTCCTCGAAGGCCCCTGGGCGGAGCGAATACCGGCGGAGCTCCACCACGCGGGATGCGGCAAGCGATTTCGCCGGCGAGTGGCAATCCATTACGCCCGACACCGATATGTAACAAACATAGTTGCATTTTAGGATCGCGGCGGTCGGACCGCAAGCAGGCACGCTCACTCGGCCACAACAGCCGCCAGAGCCCGGGCCCGCCGTGCGAAGGAGCCCGGCGCTTGCAGGATCGGCGATCTCAACGGGCGGAAGTCTGAGGAAGCGGGTGCTTGCTCAGCACTTCCTCGAGGAGGTCCGCCACGGTGTGACTGGCCAGCACGTCGCTGAGCTGCGACTCCACCTGGGCATACACGTCGTCCAGCACCGGCCGAATACCGAAGCCGACTGGACACTCGAGGTTGGGCTCATGTGGATGCAGAGCGAACGGCCGCTCCTGGCCCAACGCGTCGTATACGTCCAGCAGCCTGATCTGCTCTGCTGGCCTGGCAAGGGCCCACCCCGCACCGCGCCCTCGACCCGAGGTTACGAGCCCAGCGTCTCGCATCAGCCCCAACGACCGCCGCACCGCCACCGGATGACTTGCCAGACTCTGAGCGACCCGCTCGGAAGACAGGACCGACTCGCCCCGTCGCCGAGCCAACTCCAGCCAGCACAGGGCATGCGCCGCCATCGTCAACCCGCTGTTGGCCGCCATCCGCCCCTCCGGCTCCTTCAACCCACCCTTGAGGTCCTTTCGGGTTAAATGTAACTCGCCATGAACATTTTAGCCGCGCCACGTACCAGACACGCAGCTGTGGCCGAAAGCCGGCCGACCTCTCGACCAACGTTGCCGACGCAACGAGGGCACTGGATGTTGCCCGGGCGCGATCATTAGGGCCGGGTACTTGGGCCTAGGACGGCGTGACGAGCACCTTGCCTCTGGCCCGTCCGGACTGGAGGTAGCGGAAGGCCTCTGCGGCCTCCGCCAGCCGGTAGCGCCTGTCGATGCACGGCCTGATCGACCCCTGCTCGAGAAGTCTGGCCAGCGAGGCGAGGTCGGCTCGCTCGTTCGGCCGCCAGCTGAACACACCGATCCGCTTACTCGACAGCAGCGTGACTAGCTTGCCCATCACCGCGGCTTCGAAGAATCCCGACAGCGTCCGGGCGATCAATACGTAACGCCCACCGGGACGCAGGCATCGCCGAAAGCGGAGCACCGACCGCGCGGCGGCGATGTCCAGGATCAAGTCGTAGTGCTTCCCGTTAGTGGTGAAATCCTCGCGGGTGTAGTCGACAACGTGGTCCGCTCCCACCTGTCGAAGCAGGTCGAGCTTGCCCTCATGATCGACCGCGGTGACCTCGGCCCCTGCCGCCTTGGCGATCTGCACGGCGAATGGCCCTACACACCCGCCTGCCCCGTTGATCAGGACGCAGTGGCCGGGCAGGATCACTCCTCCGGCGCGCAAGGCCTGCAGAGCGAGCACACCGGAATGTGGGACGGTCGAGGCCACTTCGAAACTCACGCCGGCGGGCATGGGTGAGAGGGCACGGGCAGGGACGCACACGTAATCGGCGAACGAGCCGTGACCGTAGCCGAACAGGTCGGCCCACACCCGATCACCGCGGTGCAAGCCGGTGACGTCCGGCCCCACCTCCTCGACCGTACCGGCGACGTCGAGCCCGACCCGTCCGGTGGCGGGACGGCGCAGCCCCGACCCGATCCGCGCGATGCGCGGCCGGCCCCACAGGTGATCTGAGTCGGCCGTGTTCAGGGATGCGGCATGGACTCGCACCAGTGCCTGGCCGGTGGCCGGGATCGGCTTGTCGACTTCGGCGAACCGCAGCACGTCAGCAGATCCGTAACGGTCCTTGAGGATCGCCTTCAACGTCGCGCTCCGGCGGTCGCATCCATGCCGATCCGGTTCGAGCTCGACATGACCGACTCCGTTCTCTTACGCCGTAAGACTTACGTCGTAAGGTACTGCCGGCTTCCCCAGGTCGTCAAGGCAGCCTCATATGTTCGTGCCATGGACTTCGGCGTCGACCGGCGGCAAGTCGGGTGATATGGGCACGCTCCGCGCTGGATCTCCAGATCGCGCCGTCACGGGTCTCGCGACCTGCGTCGTCGTGGCGGCCGACAGCGAAGGCATCGCCGAATTCGCCGACGAACTGCTGCGCTCCTGCCCCGAGTTGACCGTGCTGGTCACCAGCCGCGAGCCGATCAATGTGCCAGGCGAGATCACTTGGCAAGTCCCGCCGCTCGGCACCGACGAGGCACTGTCGCTGTTCGCAGAACGCGCGGCCGCGGTCCTGCCGTACTTCGCGGTGGATCAGGTGAACGAACCGGCCATCCGGTCGATGTGCATTCACCTTTACGGCATCCCCTCGCGGTCGAACTCGCACTTACTCCAGCAGCCGTTGCAGCACGGGGATGACGTCCAGGATCCGGCGCTGATCGCCCGCGGGCAACGCGGCGATCCGGCCGGCCAGGTATGAGTCAGCACGCTCTGCGGATTGCGCCATCAGCCGCCGGCCGGTGGGCGTCAAGTCCACCCGCCAGCTGCGCCCGTCGGCTGCATCCGGCAGCCGGGCGATCAGCCCACGCGCCTCAAGCTTGGCCACCAGGCGCGTCACCGACGACTTGTTGATCTGCTCGAGCTCCCCC
Source organism: Jiangellaceae bacterium (assembly GCA_035462225.1). Classification (GTDB taxonomy): domain Bacteria; phylum Actinomycetota; class Actinomycetes; order Jiangellales; family Jiangellaceae; genus JASLBX01. The sequence goes on from DATHUM010000201.1 coordinate 3,627, forward strand.
AGGCGCGTCAGCCGCACCGGGCCGTGACGCTCGATTGCCGACATAGCGGACTGCTGTGACGGCGTCAGGCCGGTCTGCGATCGCTTACGCAGCCTTCGGGACAGCCGGAACAGCGACAGCCGCAACTGCTCCACGCTAGCGAGATCTACAGCGGACATGGCTGTACCTCCCATGGCCTCAAATTAGTACGCCAAACGTACCGATTTGCCTCGTGCGACTTTCCTACCGCTGCCGGCTGTACCGCGGAATCCACCGAGCCATGACGGCGGCGCCGATGCCTGCGAACGCGCCCATGACCACCGCCGCCGCCCCTAGCGAGGCCAGGACGGTAACGGCGCTGAGCAACAGCGGTCCAACCCCGTTGCCAGCGTCGCCGCAAAGTCGCCACGCGCCGAGAAAAACGGCCCGGCCGGCCGCCGGTGAGACGTCCGCACCGATCGTCATGATGATGCCGCTGCCGATGCCATTGCCGAACCCCATGAGCATGGCCACGGCCACCAGCCCGGCCGCGCTTGCGGCCAGCGGGAGCAGCACGTGGGACAACCCCAGCACCAGCATGCTCGGAACGACGACCCAGTTGCGCCCGAACTGGTCCATCGCCCAACCGGCCGGATAGAACAGCAGCATGTCCACGGCCCCCGACAGGCCGAAGATCACGCTGGTCACGGCGGGGTCGAGACCGAGGTGGTCACCCCAGAGCGGGATCACGACCTGCCTCGACGCTCGGACAGCGCCCATGATCAAAACGCCCGTCCCAAGAGTACGAAGCACCGGCAGGTGGCGTCGGACGACCCGGACGAGCCGGTCCGGCGCCTGGCCGGCACCGCGTCTGCCACGAGTGGCGTCGGGCAGGATCAGCAGCAGGCCGATCATCACGCTCGCCGCCACCAGATGAACCCAGTATGCGCCCGCCGTCCCGGCGAACTCGATCGCCACAGCACCGAGGAATGGGCCGGCGAACACGCCGATCCGGTGCATGCCGCCGAGCGTCGACATCGCCCGGGCGCGCATACCGTACGGGATTACCTCGGTAAGGTACGCATGCCGAGCCAACCCGAAGACAGCCGTGTTGATCCCGATGATCCCGACGCCCAGGGCGAGCAGCCACACCGCCGGGGCGACCAGGCACACTACGAGTGCAACCATGGTCAATGCCGCGGCCAGGATCATCGCCCGCTGCTCGCCGATCCGCACAACGAGCGCACCCGCCGGCAAGTCGCCGACGACCCGCCCGACCCCGAGCACGGCTACCACAACGCTGGCGACAGCGAGCGACGCACCGAGCTCGCGCGCCGTCAGCGGAATGATCGGTGCGATCGCACCCTGGCCGATTCCGAATAGCACGGTGGGGACGTAGACCGATGCCCCGTATGGCCGGAGCCCACCCTGCATCGACATCGCCCTTCCCCGCATGCCTGCGGTCCAATCTGGTACGCCAAGCGTACTATCTTGTGAGGGCACGGCCGAGCGGCAGCTACCGGAAGCGTCAACTGATCTCTGGCGAAGCGGGCATCGGCTCGTCCAACGCCTTTGCCGGTGGGGGCGATCCTGACCATGCTGGCAGCACCATGATGCCCAAAAGCGCTCAAATACGGCGGCAAGCTCGTCGGGCTCCTCACTACCGAAGGCTTCGCGCTCGTCAGCGCGCTCGAGTAGTCGATGCCCCTCACGGAGGCACCTGATGGGGCCGTTCGACACCCGAGCGCTTCGGCCGTGGCGCTGGGTTCATCCCGGCCAGAAGATGCGCAGTACAGCTTCGTCCTGTGCGATGGGACCTCGGGATCGGTTGCCCCTGTAGATCAACCCCGTGGCGAGACTGCCGGTATATCGATAACCTGGCGGCGCGGGGGGCATACCGGAACGGGGAACTGGTGTGGATGGTCCAGACAGTTGCACATCTCTATCTCAGATCAAGTTGCGCCCACCGCCTCTTCGCCCCGGTGTGGTCGACCGCACGAAATTGATCGACCGGCTGGCAGTTGCGCCGGAAGTGCGAACCGTCACGA
>DATHUM010000202.1:0-2728 GCA_035462225.1 Jiangellaceae bacterium
GCGCGCGACCGTACCCGGGCCGCTGGCCGCCGCCGGTCGGGCGACGCGATCCGGTACCGGTGGCTCCGGACGTGTACGCCGTCACCCTCGGCCGCGGGGTTGGCCTGCTGGCCTCGAACGTCTACCTGGTCCGCTCCGGAGAGTCCTGGGCGTTGGTGGACGCGGGCTGGGCCGGCGACGCCGACGAGATCCAGCAGGCCGCCGAGTCGGTGTTCGGCGCGGGCGCACGCCCGACGGCGATCCTGGTCACCCACCTGCATCCCGACCACTCTGGTGCCGCAGGCGACCTTGCCCGGGCGTGGGGGGTGCCGGTCTACGTCCACCCCGACGAGCTGCCGATGGCGGCCGGGAAGTACCGCCCCGAGTTCGACATGCCGCTGGACCACTGGGTGATCATGCCGATCATGCGCCTGCTGCCGGCGAAGACGCGTTCTCGGGTCGAGGCGGCCGGTGACATCACCGACGTCACTCGCCCGCTGGATCCGGCCGGTGTGGTGCCGGGGCTGCCGGATTGGCAGTGGGTCGCCGCACCGGGGCACACACCCGGCCAGGTCGCCTACCTGCGCCCCGCTGACGGCGTCTTGATCTCCGGCGACACCGTCGTGACCGTGGACCTGAACTCGATCTCCGGGCTGCTGCGTGGCCGGCAGCGGCTAGCCGGACCGCCCTGGTACACCACCTGGAACTCGCCGGCGGCGCGGCGGTCAATCGCGGCAATGTCCGCCATGGCCCCCCAGACCCTGCTTCCCGGGCACGGGCATCCGCTGACCGTCCAGACGGCGAAGGCGCTCCGCGACCTCGCGCGCGATAACCGAACCCGTTTCCGGCGGGCGGTCGACCGGCTCCTCGTCCCGCTGGGCCATCTCCGCGTCTCGACAAGCGGGTGACCGAGCGATCATCCGGGGAGCGCAGACGACCGCACATGCCGCAGGTCGGCCGGTTCGGATCCGCCTCAGGTTCTTCGGTGCCATAGTCGGCGCATGGACAAGTCCCGCGCGCTCGCGCTGGTGCTGCGCCTCACTGCCGTCGCGTTCATCGTGGTGTTCACGCTGCTGTTCCTGGCATCCGTCACCCGGACCGACACCCCGGAGTTCCTCTACCGCCTGTTCGCTTGGGGCGACATCGGCGACGCCGAGGAACAGATGCTGGCGGCGGTCTACATCGTGTGGGGTGTCTGCCTTTGGATCGCAGCGCGTGCACCTTTGCAGCACCGGCTCTTCATCGACTTCACCATCACTGCGAACCTCGCTCACGCCGCGGTGATGGCGGTGCAGTCGTTCACGTATCAAGGCGAGCACGCGCACCTGTGGGGCGATGTGGTGATCCTCTTCGCCGCCATCAGCGTCCTCGCCGCGCTCTGGCTGCCGGTGCGCAAACAACCGGCCTAATCGCCCTCACATGCCGCGGGGAGGGCGGGGAACGCTCGCCCAGACCTGCTGCGCCGTCGTTGCCGCGGCCAACACCCGAAGGCTCCCTGTTGGCGACGGCGCTCATGCTGTACTGGCGAAGTGGAGAACGAGATCGCCGTTCGGTTTGGGTGGGCCGGCCCGATTGTTGGGACGGCGTCGGTCTAAACTGGCCGACGATGCCTTCCGGCGGAGGCGTCTACCGCATCACCGCTCCGGCTCGCTGACCGTGTGCGCTACTACGCGGGCGAGACGGACAACTACCGCCGTCGCTTCGTGCACTACGCCAAGCCATGTCCGACGCAGTCGACCAATATCAGGATGCGAGACCGCCTGCTCGGTCGTCTCAATGTGAAGGGCGGACAGGCGTCCGTTGAGGTCGCGACCGGCATTGCGTTCATGCGCGACGGACAGCCGATGGCCGTCGACGGGGTGCCCGACGTCTTCGTGCGCCGGCTGCTGGAGAACGCTGCGTTGGTCACGCTCGCCGCCGTCCAAAGTGAGATAGTCAATGGCCGTGGCTACCCGGCGGGCGAGTTGTGAGGTCGTCCGAAGCGGTCCTTCCGGCTGCTCCTGGCGGCCACGGTGGAATGCCGTTGGAGCGCGCGTCTCAAACATCCGCCTCTGCCGCGTGGAGGGCGGCTACGCTCGCCCGGATCTGCCGCGATCGGGAGAGTTGGCTGATGGCGGTACCACGTGCCCGCTGGTCGGATTGGGCTCAGCTGGTCGCCTCGACGACGCCCATCATCCCGAGGTCTTCGTGGTCCAGGATGTGGCAGTGGTAGACCGTGCGGCCCGGGAAGTCGGTGAGGTGCACACGTACGGTGACACTTGCCCGGGCCGCGACGCTGACGACGTCAAGCCACTGGGGGCTGCCGTTCACCGGCCTGCCGTCGCGCGCCAGGACCTGCATCGGCCACACGTGCAGGTGGAACGGGTGGTCCATCGGGCTGTCGTTGATGATCGTCCATTCCTCCACGGTGCCCAGCCGGACGGTCGTGTCGACGCGTGCGGCGTCGAACTCCTTGCCGTCGATGGTGAGGCCGACGCCGCGCCCCATGCCCATGCCCACGGTCAGCCTCCGCTCGCGGTCAACGTCGAGCCCGCGCAGGTCGTCGAGCTCGGCCAGCCGACGGGGCCGCGCCGCCGGTTGCACCGCCGGTCCGGTGGCCTCGACGTGCAGCAGGGTCACCGTCGTTTCTCCGTCCGCGGCCCGGCCGCGCATCATCCCCCCATCCCCCCATCCCTGCGACGCCTCGGTCGACCGGCTCACCGAGCAGCCGGTGTCTGCCGGGCTCGGGCACTCGGACGAGTAGCTCGGT
>DATHUM010000203.1:0-20293 GCA_035462225.1 Jiangellaceae bacterium
CGCCACGCCGTCCAACCCGGCCACCGGGTCGCCACCCTGAGCCGAGAAGGGCGGCCCGACCACGTTAGAGATCACGAAATCGGCCTGCAGGCCAACGTCAAGGGCCCGAGCGATGCTCTCGTTCGTGGATTGACCCAGCACTGCGATGGCAGCCACCAGCGCCAGCCCGATCATCAGCGCAGATGCGGTAGCGGCGGTTCGGCGAGGATTCCGCAGAGCATTCTCGCGAGCCAGCCGGCCGGTCGCGCCGAACAGCCGCGGATAGCTCAGGCTGACCGCGCGCACGATCGGGTTCGAGATGATCGGTGCGAGCAACGCGACTCCGACGAAGACCGTAAGGATACCGAGGCCGACCAACAACGCGGCCTGTACGACGTCTGCCACCAGACCGACGGTCATCAGCGCAGCGCCCGCCGCGGACAATGCGATGCCGAGGGTGAGGTGAACGTTCCGCGACGACTGTGGGAGGACGACGTCGTCGCGCATGGCCGCCACCGGAGCCACCCGGGCGGCACGCCGCGCAGGAACGTAGGCGGCGACGGCGGTGACGATGACCCCGACGAGATACGCGAGGACAACCGTTCGTAGCTGCAGGACCAGACCGCTGCCACCGAGGTCGAGCCCGAAGGCTGCAAAGGCCACCTTCAGTAGCTGCGCAACGGCCAGGCCGAACAGCAGGCCGATCGTCGAGCCGACCAGCCCGACGACGACGGCCTCGACCATCACCGACCGGGTGACCTGCCGGCGGCTCGCGCCCAGCGCACGGTAGAGCGCCATCTCCTGGGTTCGCTGGGCGATCAGGATCGAGAACGTATTGAGGATCAGAAAGACACCGACGAACAATGCCACGGCGGCGAAGACCAGCAGGAACGTGTTGAAGAACCCGAGGGCCTCCTGCAGCTCGTCGGTGGACTCCTTGGCCATCTCATCCGCGGTTCTGGCCTCGAGCCCGGCGGGGACAACGGCTTCGACTTCCCGGCGGAGCTCGTCGTCACTAACGCCTTCGCGCCCGGTTACCGCGATACTGGTGAAGGCGTCGGTCGTGCCCAGCAGCAGGCCCTGCGCGGCCGCTGTCTCCAGAATCGTCAGAGTCGCACCACCCAGTGCACCGCCTTCGCCGAAGTGTGCGATGCCGACAAGCTCGGCACTCAGGGTGAGTGTGTCGCTGGAGGTCACCAACGGCACGGTGTCGCCTACGGCGTACCCGCTCTTTTCCACCGTTCGTTCGTCGAGGACGATCTCACCCACCCGCTCCGGCGGCCGACCGTCGACGATCTCCACAACATCGTCGCCGGAGGCGGATGGCGCATCGTTCCAGTTGACTGCAATGCCCGGTGGGCCGTTGCCACCCACCAGCTCGCCGTCTGCGCCGACGACGAACACGGATTGGCTCTCGACATTCCCATCGGCTCGGTCGACGTCGGCCAAGGCGGCGATCTCGTCCACCAGCGACGCCGGAACGGTGCGGGCGTCGGTGCCGCTGAACTCGAACGAGTCGGTACCGCTGGGCGCCTGCGGCCTCACGGTGACTGCCGGATTCACCTGTCCGAAGATGTCGCGGAACGTCTTATCCATGGTGTCGGTGAAGACGAAGGACCCGACCACAAACGCGACGCCCAGGACGATCGCGGTAGCGCTCAGCGCCAACCGCAGCTTGCGTGCCGCGAGGCTTCTGAGGGTGGCCCGAAGCACGGCTTAGCCCACCTGCCCGACTGTGTCGAAGCCCTTCATCCGCTCGAGCACCCGCTCGGCGGTCGGCTCGCGCATCTCGTCGACGATCTTCCCGTCGGCCAGAAACAACACCCGGTCGCTGTACGAGGCCGCACCAGGGTCGTGCGTCACCATGACGACGGTCTGGCTGAACTCCCGCACCGCGCGGCGCAAGAAACCGAGCACCTCGACACCGGACCGGGAATCGAGGTTGCCGGTAGGCTCGTCTGCGAAGATGATCGCTGGCTGACTGGCCAGTGCTCGGGCACATGCGACTCGCTGTTGCTGGCCACCAGAGAGCTCGCTCGGCTTGTGCCCGAGGCGATCGCCGAGCCCGAGCGTGGAGATCACGGTGTCGAACCATTCCGGGTCGATCTTTCGGCCCGCGATGTCGATGGGGAGGGTGATGTTCTCCTTGGCGGTCAGCGTCGGCACCAAGTTGAACGCCTGGAAGACGAAGCCGATCTGGTCGCGGCGCAGCCTGGTCAGTTCCGCATCGCCGAGTCCGCCAAGCTCAGTGTCGCCGATGAAGACCTGGCCAGAAGACACCGAATCCAACGCCGCAACACAATGCATCAGCGTCGACTTGCCAGACCCGGACGGGCCCATGATGGCCGTGAACCGACCACGGCCGAACTCGACTGAGACCCCATCGAGAGCCACCACCTGAGTCTCGCCCGCACCGTAGACCTTGCGAAGATCGACCGCGCTCGCAGCGGGGCCGGAGTCCACGTATTGCTGGGCATGCTCGGTACTCACCGGATTGCTCCTTGGAAACGTGTGACGCCCACCGACGATGGGACGTCGAACCGACGACGACGGTCGCCCCTCCGGACGACTCTACGCCTGCCACATCGCCGAGGAGTAGGCCGGTCAGGGCAACCCGGGCGGCACGTCTAGCTTGCGGAAGTGTTGCTCATCCGTGTAGCCGTCGTCTCGGCTCTACTCGCGGTATCTAGCTGCGCGGACGAGCAGCCGGCGCGAATTCCCGAAAGCGATGCTGCGCGACAACAGGCTATTCACCTCCAGCCCGCCGATCACACGCACCGCTTGACACGATCATTGAGATTGCTTCCCGCCAAGCGATCAAGCTCGGCGTGTCGACCGAGATCCAGATCCACCGTTAGTCAGACACTCCCTCCGGATCTGCCGCGAACTGTGCGGTCCGGTTAGGCACGTCGGTAGTTCCCAACGCGGGCTCCAGCAGAGATCGGATAGTCAGTTGGCGACCCGTATTGAGTGTTGTGTGGGCGCGGACACGCCAGCGACTGACGGTGATCAGTGGTGTCGGCGCGGCCTGCCACAATGTGGCCGTGGAAGATACCTCGCTTCTTGACTTGGCGATCTATTCGTTCGCAGACGTAGATCGCCTTGTCGGGCTGCCGCCCGGAACGGCTCGGCGTTGGATCGACGGGTATCGGCGTGCGGGTGTTGACTATCCGCCGGTGCTTCGGCCTGAGCACACCGGTAGCGAGGACGTGACATGGGGCGAGATGGTCGAGGCCCGCCTGCTGGCCGAGTTCCGTGGCCAGCGGGTGTCGCTACAACGCCTTCGCCCGGCGGTACAGCGGCTTCGCGACGAGTTGGGTGCCTACCCGCTGGCCCATGCGCGACCGTTTCTGGATGTGGACGGGCGCGAGCTCGTCCGTCGAGTGCAGGACGAGGTCGGGCTGGTCCGGGAGCTTCAGCTAGTCGTTGTGCGCAGCGGTCAGACGATGCTCGATGTGCGGGCCGAGCGGTTCACGGCCGCAGCCGAGTACGAGCACGGTGCAGTCGCTGCGTTGCATCCGCAGGCGCGAACCCCCGCCGTGCGGATGGATCCGCGGCGTGCGTTTGGCCAACCGGCCATTCGAAGCGTGCGCACCGACGTACTCGCGGAGGAGTATCGGGCAGGCGTGGGCCGAGATGAGCTGGCCGGCCTCTATGACCTGACGACGAACCAGGTTGATGAGGCCCTACGCTTCGAGATGATCGCGGCAGCAGAGTCGGCCGCATAAGGCCGTGGCTTCGCGGCGCGCCCACATCAAGTACTTCGCGGACGAGAACGCGCTCGGGCTGGCCAGCTACTTCTGCAGCAACGCGACGATATCGTTCATCCCGGTCATCGGCTGGTTCCCGAAGTTCCCTTGGGCACGGCCGACCTTGACTGGCTGCCGCTCGTTGGGCGGATGCACTGGATCGTCCTCAGCCGCGACCGCCGAATCCGGTCACGGCCTGCGGAGCTCAGAATGTACTGGGCATATGGAGTCTGTTCGGTCTGGATTGGTGGTAAGCGCGACTCGTCGTCGCAGGATCTTGCCCAGATCCTTCTACGCCATGAAGGCCGACTAACGCAGTACGCAATCAAGGCCGGCGCGGGACCTTGGGCGGTGGCCATGACGCCAGCGGGAGTACGACCACTGAGACTCGCGGAACCCAGCTGATCTGCAACTGTCCTGGGTCCACGGAGGTAATTCGATCAGCACCGTGCCTTGAGAAACGGCCGCTCGCGGTGATCCGCAGCGTCGAGTTCCAGCGTGTCGAGGTTCAGCTGATGCGGCTGGTAGATGGCGAACTCCCCAAGTATCCGATCTTCGTCATGGATTCCGTACCGGTGAACACGTTCTACGCCGACGATCTGCTCGAGTTGCGGCTCGACGGCGCAGACGAGGTGCTGGCCAGCCAGCACGGGCTCGAGCCACCGGAGGTAGAGGCACAGCTCGCGGTCTGGTCGAAGGTTCTGCGCGACTACGGCGGTGACCTTCTGGCTGGCGATCTCAGCGTCTTGGACGAGCTCGAGCAGATGGTGCGTGATCGGGCCCGCCAACATCGCCAGGAGGTGGTCCTCTGGCTTCCCGAAAGCGCCTCCGCCGACGAAGAGGCACATGCCGTCGACGGCACCAGGACCACCGTTCCTGAGGGTGTCGCGGTCGTTGCTCGGCGTTACCGTCAAGCGCCCCGCCGCCGGTCTTGAGCAACGTGCTGTCATGGCTGCGGTCGCCGAGCCGAGCCAGCCACCGAACAGCGCGTTGCTAGGTTCGACCGAATGAACGTTCTGCGCGTGATGCCCATACTCACAGTCAGCGATCTCGACGCCGCCGTCGACACGTACGTCACGATGACCGGCATGGAGGTGGTGATGAACCACGGTTGGATCGCAACGTTGGCCCCTCCAGGCAACCGGTCGATCCAATTGAGTCTGATCACTCGGGATGCCACCGCTCCGGTGAACCCGTCCACGTCGATCGAGGTTGACGACGTGGACGCTGCCTACGCAGAAGTGCGGGCTGCCGGCCTGGAGATCATGCACGAGCTGCGCGATGAGGAGTGGGGAGTACGCCGCTTCTTCTTCCGAGACTCCGACGGCAGCGTCGTCAACGTGCTCTCCCACCTCTGATAGGCCCTCGCCGCCACTGCGTTCTGCGTCATCCTTGGCACGCACAGCCGCGGTCAGCGCGTGCCGCTCACTCGAGCAAACGTGGGGCGAAGCTGTGCCCATAGATCACCGCCGGTGCAGCCACTCGAGGTTGACACAGCCACCGTGGTCAGACGCCAGGCATTTCCACGGCCGAATCTGCTGCGGTCATCGTGAACACGCGCGCGGCCGTCCGCATCTGGCCGCGGTCCGCGCTGCTGGCGTCGATGCCACGGCACAGGCCCCGCGAACGTCGGCGGACATATGTCAACACGCTATCGGGGCGGGTGGAACCCACGCTTTGGGTACTCACCGGGGCGCCGAAATGCAGGCAAACGGACAATCGCGGCCAGCAACGCCGGCCAATGAGGCTGCTATGTCCGACCCGGCGGCCCCGGCCAAGCCGAGAAATGAGACTAGAACTGAGACGATGACACCTCGAGCAAGATCCATAAAGAACCGCCAGGACTTCCAAAAAGTCCTGGTCAGACGGCGGAGGCGGCGGGATTTGAACCCGCGAGAGGTTTGACCCTCAACCCGCTTAGCAGGCGGGCGCCATAGACCGGACTAGGCGACGCCTCCATGCCCAGATTAGATCAGGGCGTCGCAAGGGTACCCGGCCGGGCCGGTGTGCGGCAAAGCCGCGCGGATACGTGATCACAAGCACACTGCCCGGCGGCAACCGGTTGGGCCAGTTGAACGTCCATCCATATGGGATGCCTGAGTGCGGGCGCCTATGCGGTTCAATAGGGTGGTTGCGCCGAGATGGATCAAGGGAAGGCAGGGCGGTCAGTGGACGATCCCACGCCGCGCACGGGTTCACGCCGGGCCCGCCTTCAATCTCGGCGGCAGCGTCGCGAAATGAAGGCAGGACGGTTCTTCAGCCTGGCCGCCCTTGGGACGCTGATACCGGGCCTGGGCCTGCTTGCCGCCGGCCGACGCGGATGGGGAAAGTTCATCCTGACGCTGGTAGGCCTCGGCCTCGTCGCCGCCGTGGCGGTGCTGATCGTCGTCCCGAGAGACCAACTCGCCGCGCGCGCATTCGACAGGTCGCAACTCGGGATAGTCGCGGTAGGTCTTGCCGCGTTGGCGATCGCCTGGCTGGTGGTGGCCGTATCGAGCCTCAAGGCCCTGGACACCGGGCGATTGCCGGCGGGAAAACGGTTGGCGGGCGCGCTGATCGTCACGGTGCTGGCCAGCGTCGTCGTCGCGCCGATGGCGGTGGGTGCCCGCAACGCGTGGACACAATCGAACGTCATCGAGACGATCTCCCAGGGCAGCGCGACGGCGCCCGAGTTGGAGGAGGAGGACCCCTGGGAGGACAAGCCGCGGGTCAATGTGCTCCTGCTGGGCGCGGACGCTGGCGAGGGCCGTGACGGCCTGCGTACCGACACGGTCATCCTTGCCAGCATCGACACCGAGACCGGCGATACGACCATGATCTCGTTGCCACGCAACCTGGAGAGAATCCCGTTCGCCACGGGTACACCCGCCGGTGATGCTCTGGCAGCCCAGTTTCCGCTCGGGTTCACCGACCACACGCCCGGAAACCTTGAGTTCGTCCTCTTCTCGGTTTACCGGAACGCCCCTCAGTACGTCTCCCCCGAGGTGTTCGCCGGATCGGACGATCCCGGTGCCGATGCGGTCAAACTCGCCGCAGCAGGGGCGCTCGGGGTGGACGTCGACTATTACGTGATCGCCGACCTGGACGGCTTCGCGGACATCGTCGATGCGATCGGCGGCATCACCGTCGACGTGAACTACCCGATCCCCATCGGAACCAAGAAGCTCGAAGGCGCCGGATGTACTCCGGCCCGTGACTGGATCGAACCAGGCACCGACAAGAAACTCGACGGCCCGGAGGCTCTCTGGTTCGCTCGCGCCCGATGCTCTCCCGGCCATCCGACATTCGACTACGCATCGGTCGGTGGCAGTGATCCGATCAAGGATGACTACAACCGCATGGAACGCCAGCGATGCGTGATGGGCGCGATAGCGCGGGCCGCCGATCCGATGGCGCTGCTCACGAAGTTCCAGTCGCTGGCGGCGGCAACCGAGAAGAACATCAAGACGGACATTCCCGCGGGTATGTTCCCGGCGTTCGCCGAGCTCGGTCTCAAGGTCAAGAACGCGAAGATCACCAGCTTGACGATCAACAGGGAGGTGATCAATCCCGGCGATCCGGACTACGACCACCTGCGGGAGGTGGTCGAGGAGGCGCTCACACCGGCCCCGGACGTCGAGGATTCCATCGAGGCGTCGGCTGGCGCCGGTACGGGTGGTTCCACCGCCGCGGCCCAAGAACCGGACGAAACCAACGAGCCGACCGACGACGGCGGCTCGACCGATCCGGCCAGCGATCCGACAGAGACGCCTGACCCCGAGAAGCCGGTCGACGTTACGACGGCGTGCTGATCAGTCTTCCGGTTGAGTGAGCGGGCGGTACCCGTGGCCGCGGTTCAACCGCTCCCTGAGCTGGCGAGCAAGCTCCTTGGGCTCGGCATCGATGGTGGCCGTGCGGATCAGGCTGCGCTTGCCGCCGGCGAGATCGACCGAGACGAACTGACCGTCGGTCTGGACCTTTCGCACGTCTTTCCAGGCGGCCCGCCGCACCCCGGCTCCTGGGCCGGTCGCATTGACGAATCCGTTGTCGTCCAGCACCAGACGCATTCCGCGACCGGCCAGCCGTAGCAGCCCGGCTGCCAGCACGACCAGGGCGATCGCCGCCGCAAGACCCAGCAGTATCCACAAGGCCACCGTCAGAGCTCGCGAGAGATCCACGGCGAGCACCACGACCGCTGCGACGATGCAGGCACCCAGCGCCACTGCGCCCACTCCGATGCCGCGAAGCGCCACTGCCACCGGCACCGTGTATACGACCCGCCCGTCCGTAGTCACTCCTCCAGTGTGAGGCAAGACCTATTCGTAGAGCACTTAGGAGGGCTGTTGACGCAGACCGAGCACCTCGGCCGGTTCCATCAAAGGACCGCGCCGGGTGTCCTCGTCGAAGAACAGCTTGAACCCCGAGTACACGTAGTGCGGCAGGTCCTCGGTCAGCCGGTTCCACGTGGCCACCTTCTCCTGCGGAACACCGACGCCGTCCACGCTCTTGACCAGCACGATCCCGGGGTGGGGCCGCAGGTCGTGCTCGTCGCGGACGGACGTGACGTGGAACTGGTGATAGATCAGCACCTTCTCCGGCAGGTCATGCTCGCGCACCAGCCCGGACAGGTACGACGCGACCGAATCGAGCTCCTCGCCGGTGGTCCAGCCGAGATTGTGGCCCGGCACCTGGTTCGACCCGACCGCCCACTCGGGATCGAGTGCCAGCCCGACGTCGGGTTCCAGCAGCCACGTTTCGAGCGCACGGACATCGTCGATGAAGTCCGCACGTCCAGGCTGCACGTTGAGGACGAGCAAGGCGTCGTGCCGTCGGGCAGCCGCCAGGTACTCATCGATCACCTCGGCCGGCTCACGCGTGCGGTAAAGCCCGTTCTCCGTCGGGAAGCCGTGCGCAATGACGGCTATCAGTTCGAAGATCGGCAGTGGCGTCTTGCCGTCCGCGGTGTAATCGGCAGCGAGCTCCTCGAGTTCGGCGGCGCGTTCGTCGATGTCTCCGATTCCTAGCCGGCCGAACGATTCTGCCCGACCACCGGAGAAGCCGATCAGCCGGTGATCGGGAAAGATCGTCCGCCCGCCCCGCGGAAGCTCGGCGCGAGGCTCGACCTCGACCTCGGCCTCGGCTGCCGGTCGGGCCGAGGATTCCGGCTCGGCGGGCACCTGGTCCCGGTCCAACCTCGGCACCGGCCGAAGGGACGGCGACGTCGCGTCGTCGGCTGCCGCTCCCGAGCAAGCGACCAGCAACCCGGCGGCAGCGACGGCGACTAGCGATCGACGCATCGGTCTCCATACTGCCGAACCCAGCGGACGATTTCAGGCTGCTACCCCGGCGAATTCGACATCCGGTCCTGCGATTCGACCAGCAGCCGGCACAGCGGGCACAGGTCCATGCCCTGCCGGCGGGCCCAGGACCGAAGCTCCGCACGCGCTTGTTGCGGCGTGCTCCCGACCGCGCCGCGGTCACGGCACATGTCACAGACGATCACTACCAGCGCGCTCAATTCCATCCCCCTCGAACACGTCCGATGGCTCAGCATGCCGTGTCGCGCGTGGCCGGACAACTCGGTCGGCAACGCTGCAATGCGCTCCGCGATCGGGCCCCCTACCGCCGTCGCTGCCGGCCGGCTCGGCGCCGGGCTGCCGTATCGTGGACCGGTGACGACGCATGCCGCGACTGCGAGCCAGGCGCGTATCGCGGTAAGCGCGCTGTTCTTCATCAACGGAGCACTCATCGCGAGCGTGCTCCCTCGCCTTCCGGCCATCAAGGCCAATCTGGAGCTGAGCAACTCCGCGCTCGGGTTCGGCATCGCCTTCGGTCCCGCCGGCGCGCTGCTGGCGAGCGCGGTCGCCGGGCTTCTGGTCACTCGATTCGGCAGCGGGCGGCTTGCCGTCGCAGCCAGTGCGCTGTACGGCGTGACGCTCTCGCTCGTCGGGTTCGCACCGGTCTGGGCGGCGTTCGCGGCGGCCGTGTTCCTCTACGGCGTGTGCGATGGCCTGGCAGACGTCTCCCAGAATGCCCACGGGTTACGCGTCCAGCGCGGGTACGGGCGTTCGCTGATCAACGGCTTCCACGCCTGGTGGAGTATCGGAGGCGTGGCCGGCGGCGCGACCTCCGCGCTGGCCGCGGCCCTCGACGTCCCGCTCGCGGCCCACCTCGGAGTGGTGGGCGGGATCCTCGCGCTGGCCGCGCTCGTCACCGGCCGCTGGCTGCTACCCGGCCCCGATCCCGGACGCAACGAGGCATCGGCCGCCATGCCAGGGCGCCGGCTGCCTATCCTGGCGCTTGGCGGCGTGGCGGGGTTGACCTTGTTGGCGGCGGTGGTCGAAGACGTCCCGGGCTCGTGGGGTGCGGTCTACCTTCGTGAAGAGGTTGGGACGTCCGCCGGGCTCGCGGCCCTCGCGTTCGCCGCCTTCACCGCCGGGATGACCGGCGGCCGGTTGGTGGCCGATCGCGCCGTGGACCGGTGGGGACACATGGCAGTGGTCCGTACCGGTGCGGCACTGGCTGCGCTGGGATTGTCGGTTGCCCTGCTGGTGGGAACCCCGGTCGCCGGGCTGATCGGGTTCGCGCTGGTCGGTGTCGGAGCATCGCCCGGGTTTCCCGCCCTGTTCCACGCGGCGGGCCACCGCCCCGGCGTACGTCCCGCCGACGGCGTAGCGCTGATCTCGTGGGCTGCTCGCGCGGGCTTCCTCGTCGCGCCCCCCGTTGTCGGCCTGGTCGCCGACGCCACGTCCCTGACCTGGGCAGTCGGCCTCGGTGCCATCGCGGCACTGGCGGTTCTTGCGGGCGCGTCGGCACTCCGGCCGACGAGTGACCATTGATCGAGTGCCACCGGCCGCGGCGTCCGCGGGAGCCGGTCGGCCAACCCACATCGATCACTGGCAACCGCCGAGTCGATCAGCGGAGGGCGTGGGATTCGAACCCACGAGGACGGAGTGGGCCCCGCCCTAGAACTTTTCAAGAGTTCCCCGTTCGGCCTCTCCGGCAGCCCTCCAGGTCTCCCTAGTTTGTCATGAGCAGGGCTCGGGGCCTTTACGGCCGGCGCCTTGTCGGGGACTATCGAAGGGACGACACTTTCGGCAGAGCCGGAGGTGGGCCATGGCCCCCCACATGACTCCACGTCCCCTGCCCGAGCCGGTAGACATCGCGCGGGCGCGGCGAGCACAACTGCTCGCGGCCATCAACGCGTTGGAATGTGCGCTGGCCGTACCCGCGCGCGACCCGACCTGGACAGCCCAAGTGAGTGCCGGCGTCGATCGCCTGGCTGACGCGTTCGACGCTCACATAATCGCTACCGAAGGCGCGGACGGCATGTATGCGGAGATCCTGCGCAACGCACCCCGCCTCAACTTCGCGGTGAATCAGCTCGTCGTCGAACATGCGGATGCACGATCGGCGATCGCGGGCCTGGGCAAGCTGGTAGCCGACCTCGCCGGCGCCGCGCCCGACGCACCCGCCGACCTGATCGAGCGGATCCGGGAGGACGGGACGCAACTGCTGGCGTCGCTGGTCCGGCACCGGCAACGCGGTGCCGACCTGGTGTTCGAGGCGTACGCGCACGACATCGGCGGTTGTGACTAGCTCACGGTCCGGTCGCCACCGGCCGGGACGGGTCGTTGCACCATTGCGACCAAGACCCCGGATACAGGGCGGCGTCGATGCCGACGATCGCCAGTGCGGCCACCTCATGCGCCGCGGTCACGCCTGAACCGCAGTAGACACCCACCGGTGCGGTCCGATCCACGCCAAGCTCGGTGAACCGCTCGCGCAGCGACTCGGGGGCAAGAAACCGCCCGTGGCGATCAAGGTTGTCGGTCGTCGGTGCGCTCATAGCCCCCGGGATGTGCCCCGCCACCGGGTCGACCGGCTCGGTCTCGCCGCGGTACCGCTCCGCTGCCCGAGCGTCCAGTAGCGCCCCGGAGCGCGCGAGATCAGCCGCTTGGTCGGCGTCGACGACCGGCATGCCACCCGGCCGTAACGTCACGTCACCTGCAACAGGCCGTACTACGCCGCGCTCCGTCGGATACCCGCTCGCGCGCCACGCGCCCAGTCCACCGTCCAGCAGCCGCACATCCGTGACGCCGGCCCAGCGCAGCAACCACCACGCCCGCGCCGCCGATGTCGCTCCCACATCGTCGTACGCGACGACGCTGCTGTCGTCGCGGACACCCCATCGCCGCGCCGCCGCCTGCAGGTTCTCGATCGGCGGAAGGGGGTGCCGTCCCTCCTTCGGCGATGGTTGACCGGCCAGCTCGGTTTCAAGGTCGACGTAGACAGCGCCCGGCACGTGCCCGGCCACGTAGTGATCGTGACCTCGCGGGTCGCCGAGCGCCCAGCGGACGTCAAGAACCACCGGCGGCGATCCGGATTCGAGGCGGGTGGCGAGCTCGTCGACACCGATGAGAACGTTCACGGTTCCGACTATCTCAAGCCGGTCGTTGTGCGCGTGCCGGTCATCGGAGGTTACCGTCGTGGCGTGACCACTACCGAGGGAGAGCGGCCGTGGACGCTTGCCGTCGACTGCGGTGGCACCGGTATCAAGGCCACCGTGCTCGACGCCGCGGGGCGTCCGTTGTGCCCCCGGGTGAAAGCGCGCACACCGTACCCGTGCCCTCCCGAGGTACTGCTCGACGCGATCGCAGAACTGGTCGATACGACCGAGACGCCCTATGACCGCATCTCGGTCGGCTTTCCGGGGATGGTGCGGCACGGCATCGTGCATGCCACGCCTCACTACGTAACGGAAGCAGGCCCGTTCACGGCTCGCGACTCCGACCTGGAGAAAAAGTGGGCGGGGCTCAACGTGCGCGCCCTCATCGAGGATCGGTTCCGTGCGCCGACCAGGGTGCTGAACGATGCCGAGGTGGCGGGTCTCGCCGTGATCGAGTATCGCGGCTTCGAGGTCGTCTTCACTTTGGGGACGGGCCTGGGTTGTGCATTGTTCGACGACGGCCGGCTGCTGCCCAAGCTGGAGATCTCGCATGCGCCGTTCCGCAACGGCCAGACGTACGACCAGCAGCTCGGCCACCACGCCCGGCGGCGAATCGGGCCCAGGAGGTGGACCGGACGCGTGATCATGGCGCTGGAGTCGTTGCGTCCCGTGCTGTGGTGGGATCGCGCCTACGTCGGCGGCGGCGGTGCCCGTCACCTGACCGCCGATCTCGGCACCGACGTCACCATCGTGACGAACCAGTCCGGACTGCTCGGCGGTGTCCGGCTTTGGGACATCCCCGAACCCTGAGCTGATCATGCAGAAGCGGGGACTGCGACACGCCGTCCCGACTGGAGTGCTGATCGGGGCAAAACCGACCATTGCGGCGTGTCGCAGTCCCATTCTTGCATGATCAGCGCGGGAGGTGAGTTCAGCGCGGGAGGTGGATCACGTCGAGGGAGTTGTGCGTGTAGGCATGCCGCAGCGCCTTCTTGTCGAACTTGCCCACGCTTGTCTTCGGGATCTCGGGAACGTACGCCCACCGCTCGGGCAGTTGCCAGTCGGCGACCCGCTCGGCGAGGAACCCGCGCAACTCGTCCGGCTCGGTCTTCGAACCGGGGGCGGGCACCACGACGCCGAGGGGACGCTCGCCCCAGTGGTCGTCCGGCACGCCGACGACGGCGGCCTCGGCCACCGAGGGATGGGCCATCAGGTGACCCTCGAGCTCGACCGAGCTGATCCACTCGCCGCCGGATTTGATCACGTCCTTGAGCCGGTCGGTGAGGCGCAGGTAACCGTCCGGGGTGATCGACCCGACGTCACCGGTGCGCAGCCAGCCCTCGTCGAACGCGTCACTGTCCGGATCGCGGTAGTACGAGCCGGTCACCCACGGCCCACGTACCTCGAGTTCGCCGACGGACTCGCCGTCCCACGGCATCTCGTCGCCGTCCGGCCCTACCAGCCGGGCCTCCACGGAAGCGACCAGCCGACCCTGGCTCAGCCGGTAGCGCGTCCGATCGGCTCCGGTGGCAGTGGCGGGCGGGCGGCCGTAAGTCCCGAGCGGACTCGTCTCGGTCATTCCCCAGGCGTGCAGCAACGTAATGCCGTGCCGGTCGTATGCCTCCATCAGGGACGGGGGGCACGCCGATCCGCCGACGACGGCTTCGACGAGCGAGGAGATGTCGGCCTTCGGGTTCTCCTCGACGTGGCGAATCAGACCCGTCCACACGGTCGGCACCCCGGCCGCCTTGTTCGGCCGCGCGGCAGCGATGAACTCGGCAAGGGGCTCAGGGGCGAGGAACCGGTCGGGCATCGCCAACGACGCGCCGGTCAGGAAACCTGCGTACGGCAGCCCCCAAGCCAGGACGTGAAACTGCGGGACTATCGCGAGCACCAGGTCGCCGGCGCTCAAGGCGAAGCCGTCGGCAAGACCGACCCCGTACGAGTGCAGGAAGATCGACCGGTGACTGTAGACCACGCCCTTGGGGTGCCCGGTGGTCCCCGACGTGTAGCACATCGCCGCCGCCGTCCGCTCGTCCAGGTCAGGCCAGGCGAAGTGGTCCGGCCGGCCGCCGAGCAAGGTCGCGTAATCGTGTACGACCGCACCCGTACCCTCCAGAACCGACAGGTCGGCGGGCCCGTTGACTATCACGTGCTGGACGGTCCGGAGCCGGGGCAGCAGCTTGGCAAACCCCTCCAGCAGCGTGCTGTCGACGATCACCACGCGATCCTCGGCATGGTTGGCGACGTACGCCAACTGCTCGGGAAACAACCGGATGTTCAGCGGGTGCACCACAGCGCCCATCGCCGGGATTCCGAAGTACGCCTCGACATGCTCG
The DNA here is from genome assembly GCA_035462225.1 of Jiangellaceae bacterium. Taxonomy (GTDB): domain Bacteria; phylum Actinomycetota; class Actinomycetes; order Jiangellales; family Jiangellaceae; genus JASLBX01. The sequence goes on from DATHUM010000203.1 coordinate 14,496, forward strand.
GCGTTGTTCCACATGAACGTGGCCACCCGCTGGCCGGGCCGGACTCCGAGCTCGGTCAGCGCCGACGCCAGCCGGGCCGCGTTGGCGGCGATTTCCCCGAACGACGACGACCTGGCACCACCATCGGTCGCCGTTACGACACGACCGGCCTCGAATACGCGCCGACCATGCTCGAGAAGGCGCCGGACAAGCAGCGGCTCGTCCATCATCGTGCTCAACACGGGCAGAACCTCCCCTACTGGACCCACCCGCCGGGCGATGCGGTGCACAGTCCGCCATTCAGCCAGATCTGGAGATTCCTACCATGCCCGACTTCCGGAGATTGGGGAAGAGTCGCCCACCTCGGGAGCCGCGATCCGTCACGTGCGGGCGGCAGCCGCGCCCGGACCGGGCCATCTCCGGTGCTGGAGCGCCGGATTGCGCGCCCGCACAGAGGTCAGGCGATCCTTGTCGATATCACCGATCAAGACACCCTCGTCATCGCCCAGGGCCGCAACGGCGACTCCCAGCGGATCGATCAGCGCACTCTGCCCGCAGTATTGCCGACCGCACTGCGCTGCGGCGGCGACATACACGGTGTTCTCGATCGCCCGGGCGCGAAGCAGTGTCATCCAGTGGTCTTCCTTCAGCGGACCACGTAGCCACGCGGCCGGAATGGCCAACACCGTGGCCGCGGCGTCCACGAGCGCGCGCGAGTGTTCGGGGAATCGAAGGTCGTAGCACGTCAGCAGGCCCACCGTCTGATCACCGACGGGGAACACCGTGGCGGTCAGCTCGCCGGAACGGAGCCGGTCCGACTCGCGATACCCGAACGAGTCGTACAGGTGAATCTTCCGGTACACCGCGAGCAGGTCACCGTCGGCCCCGACGGCCACCAGCGAGTTGTACGGCCGGGCGGGGTCATCGGACCGCTCGAACATCCCGGCGACGACAGTGGCGCCGGTGTGCTTGGCCAGATCGCCGAGCGCAGCGACGAAGGAACCATCGAGATCCTGCGCGACCGGCCCGAGCGGAGTATCGACCGGGCCGAAGTCGTGCATCACCGCCTCGGGCAAGACGATCAAATCGGCCGTTACTCCGCCGGCGAGCCGGTTGACTTCGGCGAGGTTCGCCGCCGGATCGAGTCCGGCCGCGAGTTGGACCAGGGCGACGCGCATGCGCCCATCTTCCCGCAGACTAAGTGCGTGTCCGGTTCGGGTGCAGTACCTGTGTGGGACGCCATCGTGGTTGCCGGGGGGCGGGGACGGCGGCTGGGCGGCAAGGACAAGCCGGCGTTGGAGCTCGCCGGCCGCTCGCTGCTCGATATAGCGCTGGACGCAACGCGGTCGGCCCGCACGATCGTCGTCGTAGGGCCGCGACGGCCTGTGGGCCGGGCCGTCAAGTGGGCACGAGAGCAGCCGGCGGGAGGTGGCCCGCTGGCCGCGCTGGCCGCCGGCTTGCGTGCATTGCCGCCCGGCTCCGGTGTCGTCACCGTGCTGGCCGCCGATCTGCCGGCGATCGAGGCCGGCACGATCCATGCTCTGCTGCGGGCCATCGACGATGCCGACGGCGCCGTCGCCGTCGATTCGACGGGCCGGGCCCAACCGCTGCTCGCCGCATACCGCACCGCCGCTCTGGGGCGAGCCCTCGCGACCATCGGCGAACCCCATGGCCAGCCGATGCGGCGCCTGCTTGAGACGCTGGATCTGGCAAGGCTCGAAGTCGGCAGTGCGGCCGAAGACATCGACACGCCGGTTGATCTCGCTCGCTGGCAGGAAGGACCATCGTGATCGACGACTGGGTAACCGAGTTGTGCGCGGCGCTGGACGTTCCCCCCGACGCCGTCGATGTGGCGGCTCTGCTCGATCTGGCCCGGGACGCCGCACACCACGTCGAGCGACCGGCCGCACCGATAACCACCTACATCGTCGGTCTCGCCGCCGGTCGCGCGGGCGGTGATGCGAGAACCGTCGCCGAACTCACGGCACGTGCCGCCCGGCTCGCCCGCGGCTGGAACGCCGACCCGCCGGAACCGACCTGATCCGCTAGGTTCGGGCGTCATGGCAATGGAGGGCACCGTCCGGCTACCGGCCGGTGAAATACACCCGCTCAAGCGCATCGGCCGTCGACTGTTGATCGCGCTGGGCGCGCTCTTCCTGGCCGCCCTGATCGTGTGGCTCACCCCTGGCTACGTCGACGAGACCGACAACGACGTAACGTTCTGGGACGCGCTGTATCTCGCGACGGTCAGCCTCTCGACGACGGGCTACGGTGACATCACGCCGGTGACGCCGAGCGCCCGCGCGACCCACACGCTGCTGATCACCCCCCTGCGCGTCGTGTTCCTGATCGTTCTGATCGGTACCACCGTGGAAACGCTCGCGACAACCACCCGCGAGCAGTTCAGAATCAACCGTTGGAGGAAGACGTTGCGCGATCACACGGTCGTCGTCGGGTACGGCGTCAAGGGGCGCAGCGCCATCGCGGCGTTGCTGGACAATGGCGTGCCACGAGACACGATCGTGGTCGTCGATCCCAACCAGTTCGCGGTGGCCGAGGCGACCGACAAGGGCCTGTCCGCCATTGTCGGGGACGCCACCCGCGCGGAGATCCTGAACCGTGCCGAAGTTGCCACGGCCAGACGGGTCGTCGTCACCACCGATCGCGATGACACGAACGTGCTGGTCACCCTTACCGCGCGGCAGCTCAATGCCGATGCGGAGGTCAGCGTGGCCGTGCGCGAGGCGGAGAACGCAGAGCTGGTGCGGCACAGCGGAGCCAACACCGTCGTGCCGTCGTCGGACGCGGTTGGCCGGATCCTCGGCCTGTCCGCGATCAGCCCGCCGCTCGGCCACGTGCTCGAAGACCTGCTGGCCACGGGTGAGGGCATGGAGGTCGCCGAGCGCGACGTCACCCCACGCGAAGAGGGCCGCACGACCAAGCAGATCGACGATGTGGTCCTCGCCGTGATCCGCGACGGCAACCTGCTGCCGTTCCACTCTCCCGCGATAGGCCACTTGGTCCGTGACGATCGCATTATCGTCGTACGGTCGGCTGAGACGTTGCCATGGGCACCCCGCGCGGACATCGAAGCCGCCGGGGAGGACGAGTGATGCATGCGGTCGTGGTGTCCGGCCCGGGCGGTCCGGAGGTGATGAGCTGGCAAGAGGTCCCCGATCCGGTCGCCGGAGCCGGCGAGGTCGTCCTGGAAGTGGCCGCCACCGCGGTCAACCGGCCGGATCTGCTGCAACGCCAGGGGCACTATCCGCCGCCGCCCGGCGCGCCGGAACTGCTCGGACTCGAGTGCAGCGGGACGGTCGCGGCGGTCGGCGCCGGAGTCTCGGATTGGTCCGTGGGAGACGAGGCGTGCGCGCTGCTCGCCGGCGGCGGCTACGCCGAACGCGTCGCCGTCCCCGCAGGTCAGTTGCTTCCAGTGCCTCGCGGGATCGATTTGATCTCAGCGGCCGCCCTGCCCGAGGTGTTCTGCACGGTTTGGTCGAACGTGTTCATGATCGCAGCGCTCCAACCCGGTGAGGTGCTCCTCGTCCACGGCGGCTCCGGGGGCATCGGGACCGCCGCGATCCAGCTCGGTTCCGCGGTCGGCGCGACGGTCGCCGTGACGGCCGGCTCGGCGGAGAAGCTGGACAGCTGCCGGCAGCTGGGCGCCACTATATTGATCAACTACCGCACTGACGCATTCGAGGAGGTTGTGCGGGACGCCACCGGCGGGCACGGAGCAGATGTGATCCTGGACGTGATCGGGGCGAAATACCTGTCGCGCAATCTCGCGGCGCTGGCGACGAGTGGGCGCCTCCTGGTGATCGGGCTGCAGGGTGGCCGGCGCGCCGAGCTCGACCTCAGCGCACTACTCAGCAAGCGCGCGGCGATCATCGCCACGACACTCCGCTGGCGGTCTGTGACCGAGAAGGCGACGATCGTCGCTGCGGTGCGCGAGCACGTCTGGCCGCTGCTCGAGTCCGGCGATGTACGTCCGGTTGTCGACCGGGTGCTGCCCATCTCGGAGGTCGCCGAAGCACATCGGGTGGTCGAGGCGGGTGAACACGTCGGCAAGGTCGTGCTCACCATGCCATGGCGGGACGTGCCGGACTGAACCGCCGTTACCCGTAGGCTGCGGGCGTGTCCGAGTTTGCCGCTGACGGTAGGCCGGTCATTCGGCGTGAAACCGTGCGACTCCTGCTGATCGAGCCCGCCAACCGGGTGCTGTTGTTCGAGGACAGCGATCCCGGGCTGCCGTCGCGGCCGACTTTCTGGATCACGCCAGGCGGCGGTATCGACCCGGGCGAGTCCGCTGAGCAAGCCGCCGTTCGCGAAGTGGCCGAAGAGACCGGACACTTGCTCTCCCCCGGCGCCCTTCGCGGCCCGATCGCGGATCGCCGAGTCGTTCACGGTTACAGCGACAAGATCGTGGAGCAGCGCGAGATCTTCTACTCCGCCGCCGTCGTGCCGTTCACGGTCGTGACCGACGGGCACACCGAAGACGAGCGCCTGTCGATGCTTGGCCATCGCTGGTGGAAGCTCGACGAGTTGCGCACCACCACCGAGCGGATCTGGCCGGCCGACCTGCACCGGCTGCTCGCAGTGGTGCTGGACGGCGGCCCATTACCGGTCACGCTCGACGCGACCGAGGAATCGACTGTCTCCGCCTATCTGGATTAGTTCGCGAGCTGGAGGCTCATCGCGAAGGTTGGCGAGCAACTCTTGACGTCGGCATACCGGGTATGCATACTCGGTATCCATGTCCATCAAGCATGGCCTCCTGGCCCTCCTCGAGCGGGAGCCGATGTACGGCTACCAGCTCAAGAACGAGTTCGAGGCGTCGACCGGATCGACCTGGCCGCTCAACATCGGCCAGGTCTACACGACCCTGTCCCGCCTGGAGCGCGACGGTCTGGTCGAGCCCGCGGGCGAGCCGGACGAGGACGGTCGAGTCATCTACCGGCTCACCGACGCCGGCCACACCGAGCTCACCGGCTGGTTCGCCACCCCTGTGGCCGCGAACGACCGGCCCCGCGACGAACTGGCCATCAAGGTGTCACTCGCACTCACGACACCAGGAGTGAACGTCCACCAGGTGGTGCAGAGCCAGCGCACCGCCACTATCCGGCACTTGCAGGAGCTGACCCGGCTCAAGGCGGACGCGAACGAGCAGAACGACACCGCATGGCTGCTCGTCCTCGACGCCATGATCTTCCGTGCTGAGGCCGAGGTCCGGTGGCTCGACCACTCCGAGACCCGGCTCGCCCGTTCGCGATCTCGACGCGCCGAACCGGCATCGACGTCCGTCACCGAAGACACCCCCGCTGAGGTGAGGCACTGATGGCAAGGCACGCTGGCAGAACCGCCGGAGCACTGCCCGCCGAGTCCGCAGTCATCGAACTGCGCGACGTCACCCGCGTCCATGGCGACGGCCCGACCGCCGTCCACGCGCTCCGCGGCATCAGCTTGACCGTCCAGCCCGGTGAGCTCGTCGCTGTCATGGGGCCATCCGGCTCGGGCAAGTCAACGCTGCTGCACCTTGCCGGCGGCCTCGACCACCCGACCGGCGGCAGCGTCCACGTCGAGGGCGTCGAACTTGGAGCGCTCAGCCGCTCGGAGTTGGCCGCGCTTCGCCGCCGCAGCATCGGCTATGTGTTCCAGGACCTCAACTTGATCCCTGCACTGACCGCCGTCGAGAACGTCGCCCTGCCCCGCGAACTCGACGGCGTGCGCGCCCGGAACGCCCGCCGAGAAGCGCTGTCAGCGCTCGCCGAGGTCGGCGTGAACGACCTGGCCGACCGGTTCCCCGACGAGATGTCCGG
>DATHUM010000204.1:0-7848 GCA_035462225.1 Jiangellaceae bacterium
GCCCAGCGCGATGCGATCCTCCTCGTGGATGAGCGAGACGAGCTCGCGGTGGGTGCCCTCGGCGACCAGCCGGCCGTGATCGATGATGCCGACCCGGTCGCAGAGTCGCTGCGCCTCCTCCATGTAGTGGGTCGTGTAGAGGACGGCCATTCCTTCGCCCGACAGGGACTCCACGGACTCCAGAATCGCGTTGCGTGATTGCGGGTCGACGCCGACGGTGGGTTCGTCGAGGACGAGCAGCTCGGGTCGGTTGAGCAGGCCGATTCCGATGTTGAGCCGCCGCTTCATCCCGCCTGAGTACTTGTTGGTGCGGTCCTTGCGCCGGTCGGAGAGGCCGATCACCTCGAGTATCTCGTCTATCCGGGCTTTGGTCTGCGCCCGCGGCAGACCGTACAGCGATGCGAAGAAGCGCAGGTTCTCCTCGCCGGTGAGGTCCGGATAGATGGCGATGTCCTGCGGGACCAGGCCGATCGCACTCTTGCCCGCAGTCGATCCCGGGCGAATCGGCGTGCCGGCTACAGTCACCGTGCCTTCGTCGGGTTCGAGTAGGCCGGTGAGGATGTTGATGGTGGTGGTCTTACCCGCGCCGTTGGGGCCGAGAAGCCCGTACGTCTCTCCTGCCTCGATGTGCAGGGAGACACCGTCCACCGCGTTGATGTCGCCGAAGCGCTTGTGCAGGTTCTCGGCTTCGACGAGACGGGCGTTAGCTGCTGCGGCGGTCACGAGTCCACAGCCTAGAGGTAGGACGGACGCCGCAACCCTCGCTATGGGAATGTCGTTGGGTCAGTCGCCGGCTGGCTCGTGATGCTGAATTTGGCCGCGGATCTCACCAGGCCGGTTCTGATCCGTGTGCACGTTCACGTAGGCGTTACCGGCACGGACTTGAGCCAACAGGTCCTCGACTGTGCCTCCCGCGAGTGGGCCGGTCAGATCGGCGTCGGTGATGGTGCCTGTCGTCAGGGGGCCGTTGGAGAAGCCGGAGATCAGGCGGGGCGCGAGGGGCGGGTCATTCGGGTACAACCACACGACGATAGGCCCGGCGGATCCCGGCGGCGCGATATGGATGTGCGCCATGAGGACATTCTCGATGTTCGCAACATTGAGCCGGTAGGTGAGCTCGCCCTCCTGGCTTAACCTGATGACAGCTTCGCCCTGCGGGTTCCTGTCGATGCTGTCGAAGACCGGTGTTGGCACTTCCTCGGCAGTGGACAGGTGGGTGGTCATGTTCATGACTGACGATGACGCGGTCGCCACGGTGCCCATCCCTATAGCGACGGCAAGAGACAGCATTGCGATGACTGCGGTCCGGCGTCGTTGACGTGGCATTGCAGTACTCCCTTCGCGAAGTGACCCAACCACCGATAAGCACGGTGGTCCGCCAACACCGGTTCAGTCCATAGACTTGGGAATCCGATGCGTGATGTGACGGCTCGCCGGCTATCGCGGCTCCATGCCTTCGTCTACCGGCTGACCGGTGGCCGGATCGGGCGCCGGCTGGTCCACAACGACATGCTGTTGCTGACCACGTGGGGCGCCAAGACGGGGCGCGAGCACACCGTGCCGCTGCTGTATCTGCGCGACGGCGAGACCCTTGCGGTCATCGCATCATGGGGTGGGCGCCCGTACAGCCCGCAGTGGTTCAGCAACCTGATGGCCAACCCCGAGGCGGTCGTCCAAGTGCGTTCCGAGCGCCGGCCGGTGCGAGCACGGGCGGCCACGCCGGAAGAACGTGCGAAATGGTGGCCGCGGGTGCTCGCCGCGTACGACGGTTACCGCGTCTACCAGTCGCGCACCGACCGGGTCATCCCCGTCGTCCTCCTCACCCCGCGCTGATCATGCAAAAGTGGGGCGACACGCCGGCTGGTGGGCCGTGCTCGGGGGTGGGATCGTCGGCGTGTCGCCCCACTTTTGCATGATCAGCGCGGGGGTTGGGTGGCGCAGCGCACGCCGTTGAGATAGAACGCGTCCGGCACGTGGTCGGTCGAGCCGCCGGCGTTGCCGATGAACCCGATCGTGACCCTGGAGGCACCCTTGCCCTTGCTCGCGTCGGGATCGGCCAGCACTCGGTTCCACGGCAGGTTGCCGGCGCTGACCGTCGCGCCGTCCTGCGAGTAGTCCGCGCTCCAGCCGTTCTTGATCGTCTGGTCGCCAGGGAACGTCCAGGACAGCGTCCAGCCGTCGATCGCTCCAGGCCCCAGGTTCTCGATCCAGATCTGGACGTTGAACCCGCCGGGCCAGGTGCCGTGGACGGTATAGCCGATCGCACAGGTGGCGGTCGGCGGCGACCACTCCGGCGGGCCGTCGGCCATGTCCGCCGCCCAGGAGGCGTACCACGCGAGCGCGGAGTTCCAGTTGATGGTGGTCTCGTTGGTCGACCACGAGTCGATGTGGTCGATGTAGCACGCCTGAGGCGCGCATCCTTGCAGGTTGGCCTGTGCGATCGGGTCCTGGATACCCGAGTTCGGGCCGCCGGCCAGCTTGCCGTCGGGGAATGGCGGCAGCCGGTCCGCCGACCGGTACCACCGGCTGTGCATGTTCTGCGAGAAGAACGTCCCGTAGCCCTTCACGTACGAGTTGTTGATGGCGTTGCGGCCCAGTACGTAGTCGATCGCCTCCAGCGCGCCGTCCAGGTAGTGCCGCTCGCCGGTCAGGTCGTAGGCGGTCGCGATGACGATCGCGTTGTTGACGACCTGGTGGGACGATCCCCAGTCGTACGGGCCCGGGTTGTAGGGGTGTCCGAACGGCTCGCCCGCCTGCACGGCCAGGTACCTGTCGGCGCCTTCGAGCACCGACGCGATCACCTCGGCCCGGCCTGGCAGGTTGTTCGGCACGGTTGCAAGATCCAGCCGCGCGGCAGCAGCGGTGAAACCCCAGTCGAATCCGGTCGGCCGCCAGATGTCGTCCTGCGCGCCGCCGACGTGGTAGGGCGAGCCCAGGACCGCGTCGCGGTACTCGGTCTCGCCGGTCGTCAGGAACAGTTGAGCGGCTGCCCAGTAGAACTCGTCGCCGAGGTTGGTGTCGTTGTACGGCCCGCCGCCCGGGTTCGGGTCGAGGCTGTTGGTGTCCGGCGCGAAGATCTCCGGGTGCGCGTTCGCGGCGCTCCATGCGGCGCGGGCGGCTGCGAGCAGCTTGTCCGCATAGGCCGGGTCATGCGCGGCGTACAACCGCGCTCCTTGTGCGGCTGCGGCGGCCAGGTTCAGCGTGGCAGCCGTCGACGGGCGGTGGACATAGCGCGGCCGCGGATCCTCGTGAGGCAAGGTGTTCAGGCCGGTCCACGCGATGTCGTGCAGCTTGTGGTGCACCAGTCCGCCGGCGTCGAACCACTCGCCGTTGATCCGCATCCGGGTGCCGTCCGCCACTTGCATCTTCAGCATCCAGTCGAGGTTCCACCTGACCTCGTCGAGGATGTCGGGGACGCCGTTGCCGCGCTCAGGTATCACGAGGGTCGAGTCGCCGAGCGCGTCCTCGGCCACGACGCCGGCGTGCAGGCTGCGTTCGTAGGCGGACAGCAGCTGGTACACGGTAATGCCCGAGTTCACGACGTACTTGCCGTGGTCGCCGGCGTCGTACCAGCCGCCGCTGAGGTCGAGCGCGTAGTCCTGCGGGCAGTCCCAGCCGTCCGGTCCGTAGTGGGCGAACCCGCCCAGCTGGGGGTTGCCGCTCTCGTCGACCGCGCCTTCGTTCGGCAGGCACGGAACGGCCAGGTCGCCCTGGTTGACGTCCGCGCCGCCGAACTCCGACACGTGCCCGGCCGGGCGGACGTACTCAGTCTTGAGCAGGGCGCCGTCCACCTCGACCGGGACGATCTCGTAACCCGATCGGGCCGTGTAGTAGATGCCGAGGGCATCTGAGCGCAGCTGGTCGTACAGCGAGGCGCTGATGTCGAACGGATAACTCTCCTCGCCGTCCGCGGCCAACCGGAACCCGGTACCCGTGGCCGCCACCTGGCTGAAGTCGATCGTGTGCACCTCCAACCCGGCCGACGGGTCGAAGCCGCGCGGCGTCGTCGCTCCGCTGGCCAGGACCGCGTCGGTGCTGTCCAGCAATTGCCACTCGAGCGGATCAGGGGCGGTCGTGACGAGGGTGGCCTTCTTGGGGCCGTTCGGCAGGTATCCGACCTGGTTGACTCGCACCCTCGGGCCGGTCTCGTGCTCGAACTCCTCCACCGTGCCTCCGGTCGTCAGTGAAGCCAGCTCCAGGCAGAGGGTGAATGGCTCGGGATTGCCCCCTACCTGGAGCTGGAACTGGGTGTCGGCGGTGATCGGGGCCTCGAAGGACGCGCTGAAGCTCTGCCCGTCCGCCCGCAGCGTGATGTCGGCGAAGTACAGCGGCGGCCAGTCGGTTGCCGGGTCAGGAATGAGGATTCGGGCCGCGGCCTCCGGCGTCGCGGTGGCGGTGACGCGCACGGTGTACGTACGGCCTTCCTCGAGGGTGAGCCCGCTCTGACCGACGATGGCATCCCACTGGTTGCCGCCAGCGGGGACGAGCAGACACGTGCGGTCGCCGCCAGTCGGGTCAGGCGTCGGTGAGATGTTGGCCGTCGTCCACCAGGGCGCCAGTCCGTCGAACGTCGGGTTCTGCAGCAGTTCGGCGATAGGCGTCACGAACACGTCCGAAATGCAGAACGTGCTTGACGGATCCGCGCTCGACAGTTCGAACTGCACCCGCTGCGCGTCGCCGGACGCGGTGAACGACCACTCGAACTCCTGTGGTTCGGGAGTCACCGCAAACGTCTCGAGGAGGTCGAACACTTCGGGCCCGGCCGAGCCGTCGGACTGGATCCTGGCCTGGAGGCCTCCCGTCCCTGGATCCCCGTAGGCGGTGAACCCGTAGACGTATGTCTCGTCGGCCTCGAGCCCCAAGTCGATGAAGTTGCCGAACCGCTGTAGGGCCGGGACGGTCATACATGCGGTGCCGTCCGCCACCTCGGCCTGCTCCAGTCCCCACCACTGGTTGCCGACCGGCGGCTGGAATGTGCCGTTGTTCACCAGATTCGGCGGCTCGTGCTCGTCCGCCTGCGCGGCCGACGAGACGAGCAAGCCGGTCGCCAGTACGACGCCTGCACTGAATGCCGAAGCTGTCCTACGGAGCATCGCGGCCACGGCGGACCTCCTCGTTGAGGATGTGAGAGCGCTCTCATCTCCTGTTGGCCGAGCAGCATAGTCGCGGTTTGCGGTTACGTCACTACCTCAGCGGCTCCGAATCCGGCCTTCCTGCCGGACACGTTGCCGCGGGCGGCTACCCGGTTGCCGATCGGGGCAGTTCGGTACAGCGGTGGTCGAACGTGAAGAGCCGGCGCACCAGGCCGAGGCCGATCACGACGGCGCTAGTTGCGGCCGACCCCAGCACAAGGAACATGACGACCGCCTGGACGAGCACCGCTTGGGTGGGCGGCACACCCGCGAGAATGAGTCCGGTCATAGCGCCCGGGCAGGAACACCAGGCCGGTGTCGTCGAACGCGAAACCTCCGGGTTCGGCCAACGGCGTCACTCTAGGCGGCAGGATGGTGGCGTGACGGAGATTGCAGGTGCCGGCGTCGTCGTGACCGGTGGAGGCAACGGAATCGGGCGGGCGATCGCGCGCAAGATGGCGGCCGGCGATGCCCGCGTGGTCGTCAACGATCTCGACGGCGATGCGGCGGCGGCCGTGGCACGAGAAATCGACGGGTACGCGGTGTCTGGCGATGCGGCGTCCGAAGCGGGGGTCCGCGAGCTGATCGCGGCCGCGCGAGATCGCCTGGGCACGATCGATGTCTACTGCGCCAACGCCGGTATCGGAATTCGCGGCGGTCCAGAGGCTCCGGACGAGCACTGGCTCCGGGCCTGGGACGTCAACCTGATGGCCCATGTCCGCGCATCCCGGGAGTTGTTGCCGGGTTGGCTGGAACGGGGCTCGGGAACGTTCGTCGTCACCGCGTCGGCGGCCGGCCTTCTGACCATGCTGGGATCGGCACCCTACTCGGTGACAAAGCATGCCGCCGTTGCCTACGCGGAGTGGTTGGCGGCCACGTACCTGCATCGCGGCATCGCGGTGCATTGCATCTGCCCGCAGGGAGTGCGCACGCAGATGCTCGCCCGGTCCGGCGCCGCTGGTGATGCGGTCCTGCAGCGCACGGCGATCGAGCCGGAGGCCGTCGCCGAAGCGTTGTGGGACGCGATGGCGGTCGGGCGGTTTCTCGTGCTGCCACACCCGGAGGTTCACGACTACTACGTCCGACGCGCCACCGACACCGACCGCTGGCTGGCCGGCATGCGCAAGCTTCAGCAACAGATCGAGCGGGCCGTGTCCGGTCCCGCGTCGTGACTCCGACGTCCTCGGTGAAAAGGCACCACAGGGTGCCAGACGAGAGGAGCGATCATGAAGTACATGATCATGCTGTACGGCTCACAGCGCGATTACGACCAGATGGCCGGCAAGCCGGCCGACGAGCCGGCGTGGGATCCCGAAGCGGTCGCGGCCATGCACGAGTTCATGGGTAAGTGGAACCAGGAGCTTGTCGAGTCGGGGGAGTTCGTCGACGCGCGCGGCCTCGCAGCACCCGTCCACACCAGGCGGGTGCACGGACTGCGGGACGGCGTCCCGGTTGTGACCGACGGGCCGTACCCGGAGACGCAGGAGGTGCTCGCGGGCTACACGATCGTCGAGTGTGAGAGCTTTGACCGCGCCACCGAGATCGCGGCCCGCGTCACCCAGGCACCGAATCCGGGAAGCACCGGTGATCTCTACATCGACGTCCGTCCGATCATCGACGGCGCCGAAGACCTACAGGTCTGATTTGCCGTATGCTCAGCGAGCGCGTCGGGAACCTGCTGCGGCCCCTTGCGCCGCAGGTTCTCGGCGCGCTCGTCCGCCGGTACGGGCACTTCGACCTCGCCGAAGACGCGGTCCAGGAAGCCATGATCGCGGCGTCCGTCCAGTGGCCGGCCGATGGCATACCGGACAACCCGAAGGCCTGGCTCATCACCGTCGCATCGCGCCGGCTCACCGACCTGCTGCGCAGCGAGCAGGCCCGGCGGAACCGCGAACAGGCCGTTGCGCGGTACACGGTGCCGGAGGCATGGGTCGGGCCTCCGGCCGACCGTCCGGCGACCAACGCCGACGACACGCTGATCCTGCTGTTCATGTGCTGTCATCCAGCACTGTCGGTCAGCTCGCAGATCGCCCTGACCCTGCGGGCGGTGGGCGGCCTGACGACGGCTGAGGTGGCACGCGCTTTCCTCGTCCCCGAGGAGACGATGACCCGCCGGATCACCCGCGCCAAGCACAGCATCAAGGACAGCGGCATTCGGTTCGCCGTACCCTCTGGCGACGAACGGGCCGAGCGGCTCGCGGCCGTCCTGCACGTGCTCTACCTGATCTTTAACGAGGGTTATACGAGCACGGCCGGGCCTGACCTTTATCGCAGCGACCTCGCCGCCGAGGCCATCCGGCTGACGCGGCTGGTTCACCGACTGCTGCCGGACGACGGCGAGGTGACCGGACTGCTGGCGTTGATGCTGCTGACCGACGCCCGGCGGCCCGCCCGGACCGGCCACGACGGCGCGCTGGTGCCGATGGCCGAGCAAGACCGAAGCAAGTGGAATGCCAGCTACATCGCCGAAGGCGTCGAGCTGATCAGCGGGGCCTTACCGCGCGGCCGGGCCGGCCCGTATCAGATCCAGGCCGCCATCGCCGCCGTCCACGACGAGGCTCCGACCACTGAGGAGACGGACTGGCCGCAGATCGCGGCGCTGTACGAGGTGCTGCTTCAGATCTCCGACAACCCCGTCGTCCGCATGAACCACGCAGTTGCGGTGGCCATGGTCCGTGGCCCTGAAGCCGGGCTCGAACTACTGGACAGGTTGGCA
>DATHUM010000205.1:0-8192 GCA_035462225.1 Jiangellaceae bacterium
GGCGCTGCTCAAGGAGGACAAATCGGCGTGTCGTCCCACTCCTGCATGATCAGCGGGGTCGACTGGATGATCGGCGGGGGTCGATTGGATGATCGACGGAGGGCTAGCGCGGTGGGGTTGCCGGGTGCAACGGCAGTTGAGCCGCCAGGTGTGCCGCGCAATGCTCGGCGAGCTCCGCGTAGGCCTTCTCGCCGATCAATTCGCGCAGCTCGGATGCGCAGGATAGGTACACCGGCTCGGCGCCGACGTGAGCCTGGGAGGAGCCGGTGCAGTACCAGTCCATGTCGTGCCCGCCCGCACCCCAGGACCGGCGGTCGTACTCGGTGATGGTGATCTCCAGGTATGACGACCCGTCGGGACGTTCGGCGGTCCGGTAGGCGCGCCGGATCGGCAGCTGCCAGCACACGTCGGGTTTGGTCTCCAGCGGGTGTCGTCCAGTCCTCAGGGCCATCCGGTGTAGCGCGCACCCCGCGCCTCCGGCGAAGCCGGGACGGTTGAGGAACACGCAGGCACCGTCGACCACGCGGGTCTTGTGCTCGCCGTCGTCATCGGTCTCGACGATTCCGCCCCGCCGGCCTTCGTCGAGCAACTGCCAGTCGTCCGGGCCGAGGCGGTCGGCGAAGCGGCGAACCCGCTCCTCGTCGTCGGTGTCGGAGAAGTGCGCACCATGCGTGCAGCACCCGTCATCCGGCCGGCCGGCGTAGATACCGGGGCAGCCACGCCCGAAGATGCATGTCCAGCGGGACGTGAGCCAGGTCAGGTCACAGCGCAGTATCTGGTCGGAATTGGCCGGATCGGTGAACTCCACCCAATGCCGGGTGACGTCCAGCGGGGTCTCCACAGCTCGATGGTAGGTGTCCCGCACACGACGCCGGGCGCTGTACCGTCATGGAATATGCGGATGGCTGTCCTGGACGTGGGGTCGAACACGGTGCACCTGCTGCTCGTCGACGCGCACCCGGGCGCGCGACCGCTGCCCGCATTCAGCCACAAGGTGGAGCTACGCCTGTCCGAGCTGATGAACGAGGACGGCAAGGTCACGAGCAAGGGTGCCGACCGGCTCATCGAGTTCTGCGCAGAGGCGCAGCAGATCGCAGAGGACAAGGGTGCCGAGTCGATGCTGGCGTTCGCCACCTCGGCGCTGCGCGAGGCCGAGAACGGCGACAAGGTCATCGCCAAGGTGCGCGAACGGACCGGACTGGCGCTGCAGGTGCTCTCCGGCGACGACGAGGCGCGGCTCACGTTCCTGGCCGCCCGCCGCTGGTACGGGTGGTCCAGCGGCCGGCTGCTATGCCTGGACATCGGTGGCGGCTCGCTGGAGATCGCCACCGGCATAGACGAGGACCCGGACGTCGCGATCTCGCTGCCACTCGGTGCGGGTCGACTGACCCGCGACTGGTTCACCGGGGACCCGCCGGCGAAGGACGAGGTCCGCAAACTCCGCAAACACGTCCGCGCCCAGGTGGCGTCCGTCATCGGGAAGGTGAGCCGATTCGGTACACCAGACCAGGCGGTCGCGACCAGCAAGACGTTCAGGTCACTGGCTCGGATCACCGGCGCGGCACCGTCAGCCGACGGGCCGTACGTTCGGCGGAAGGTTCGCCGGCAGGACATGGCCGAACAGGTCAGCAAGCTGGCGGGCATGGCTACGGCCGAGCGGGCTCGGCTGCCTGGTGTCTCGGAGGGCCGCGCCGCACAACTGCTCGCCGGCGCCATCGTTGCGGACGCGGCCATGGATCTGTTCGAGATCGACGAGCTGGACGTATGCCCGTGGGCACTTCGTGAGGGTGTCATCCTGCGACGGCTGGACCAGATGTCCGGGCTCGGAGTCGGGACTGACGGGCCGCCGGGCAGCGAGGCGGCGACAACGGTCAACTGATCCGCTCGTCACACCGGCGCGTCGGGACGAACGTCACGGCCTACCCTTGGACGCGTGACGAACTCGCCCGCCGTGCTCCGCGTGCCCGATGCACCGGTCGGGTTGTCGACCGCCTCGGTATACCCCCAGGGTGCGGCCACCGCATTCGAGATGGCGAATTCGCTCGGCTACGACGGCGTCGAGCTGATGGTCTGGACCGACCCGGTCAGCCAGGACATCGCCGAGGTCGCCAAGCTCGCGGAGCGCCATGGCCTGCCGGTGCTCTCGGTCCATGCGCCGTGCCTGCTCATCACCCAACGGGTCTGGTCGCCCGACCCCTGGATTCGCCTGACCCGGTCGGTCGAAGCCGCCAAGCAGCTCGGCGCGCCGACTGTCGTCGTCCACCCGCCGTTCCGGTGGCAACGGGAGTACGCGCGGCGGTTCGTGAAGGGCGTCGCGGAGCTGGAGGCCGAGAGCGGCATCGTGATCGCCGTCGAGAACATGTACCCGTGGCGCGCCGCCGGTCGGGAGATCGCGGCCTACGCGCCGGACTGGGATCCGACCGACGAGCCGTACGACCACATCACCCTGGACCTCTCGCACACGGCGGTGTCCGGGTCCGATGCGCTGGCCATGGCCGATGCTGTCGGTGATCGGCTCGCGCACGTCCACATGGCGGACGGGACACCCTCGCCGCGCGACGAGCACCTCATCCCCGGTCGGGGGACCCAACCCTGCGCCCAACTCCTCGATCGGCTGGCGCGCCAGAGTTGGTCGGGTTCGATCGTCCTCGAGGTCGGCACCCGCAGGGCGAAGACGCCGGCGGAACGAGAATCTGACCTTGCAGAGGCGCTCGCTTTCACCCGGTTGCATCTTGCCGCCGCCATCGAGACCGCCTTCGCGGTCGGGGTGGACGGAACCGCCGAGCAGATCATCCGCGGTCACTCCCCGTGATCATGTCGGTTCGGCCGGGCATACTGGGACAACCCACATGGTCATGGCGAGCTTTGCCGTAGCCTGACGCTCAGAGACATCGAGGAGGCCAGGTCGTGCTGGGAAGAGTGCTGCTGGGGGCGTCCCGCAGTCAACGGTTGCGGAGCGTCGTTGAGAAGGCGCCGGTTTCGCGGGGCGTCGTGGCCCGGTTCATCGCGGGCGATACCACTGCGGACGCCGTCCGCGTCACCCGCGAACTCATCAACGCCAACCTGACGGTCACCATCGACCATCTCGGCGAGGACACGCTCGACCGGGCGCAGGCCGACTCCGTCACCACCGAGTACCTGGGGCTCCTCGCCGCACTCAAAGACCACGGACTGACCGACAGGGCCGAGGTGTCGGTGAAGCTGACCGCCGTCGGGCAGGCGCTTCCCGGCCACGGAGAGAAGATCGCGCTCGAGAACGCGCGGCAGATCTGCCAGGCCGCCGCCGATGCCGGCACTACGGTCACACTCGACATGGAAGACCACACGACGACCGATTCGACGCTGTCCATCCTGCAGGATCTGCGTAAGGACTTTCCGTCGACCGGCGCGGTGCTCCAGGCGTACCTGTACCGCACGGAGGAAGACTGCCGGGCCCTGGCCACTGCGGGTTCGCGGGTGCGGCTATGCAAGGGCGCGTACAACGAACCGGCGAGTGTCGCGTACCAGGACACCCGCGATGTCGACCGTTCCTTTGTCCGATGCATGAAGATCCTGCTGGCCGGCGAGGGTTACCCGATGCTGGCCACCCACGACCCGCGGCTCATCGAAATCGCCGGCTCGCTGGCCGCGAGGTTCCGCCGCGAACCGGGCACCTACGAATACCAGATGCTGTACGGCAGCCGCCCCACCGAGCAGCTTCGCCTCGCCCAGGCCGGTGAGACGGTCCGGGTGTACGTCCCTTACGGCGATGACTGGTACGGGTACATGATGCGGCGAATGGCCGAGCGCCCGGCCAACCTGCAGTTCTTCCTGCGCGCGATTGCGACGAAGAAATGACCGTCGCGATCCTGGGCGCCGGGGTGATGGGCGAGGCGTTGTTGTCCGGGCTTATCCGGGCCGGCCGGCGTGCCGAGGACATCCTCGTTACCGAACGCCGAGCCGACCGTGGCAAGCAGCTCGTCGAGCGGTACGGCGTCACGTTCGTGAGCAACGCCGACGCGGCCGAGCAGGCCGACACGCTCGCGATCGTGGTGAAGCCGCAGGACATGGCCGGGCTGCTGGACGAGATCGCCGACAAGGTCCGGCCGGGTCAGCTCGTCGTGTCGCTCGCGGCCGGCATAACCACCGCCTTCATCGAGTCCCGGCTACCTGCCGGAGTTGCCGTCGTGCGGGTAATGCCTAACACACCGGCGCTGGTCGATGAGGGCATGGCGGCGATTTCACCGGGCGCTCACTGCGACGAGGGTCACCTGCACCAGGCCGAGGACCTGCTGCGGGCCACCGGCCGAGTGGTCCGGGTGCCGGAAAGACAGATGGACGCCGTGACGGCCATCTCCGGAACCGGCCCGGCCTATGTCTTCTACGTCGTCGAAGCCATGATCGAAGCCGGTGTGCACTTGGGCTTGCCGCGTTCTACGGCGACGGAGATGGTTGTGCAGACGCTCGTCGGCTCGGCGAAGCTGTTGCGCGAGACCGGCGAGCATCCCACGGTGCTGCGTGAGCGGGTCACTTCGCCGGGCGGCACGACGGCAGCAGCGGTACGCCTGCTGGAGGAAGGCCGCGTGCGCGCCGACTTCCTGGCCGCGATCGAGGCGGCCCGGGACCGGTCAAGGGCGCTCGCGTCCGGCACTGAATAGCCAGGCTGCGGGTCTACGGCGGCGGGCCGGTATCGATGCGGCGACGAACTTCGCGCCAGGACTCGTCGGGGCTGCGCGGACCGTCCATGGCCCAGGTAACGCCGACCTTGGCGAGTTCCTGCGCGCTGACCTCCTCGGACAGGACACCCACCACGTCGAACCCGTCGCCGGGCCTCAACTCCGACACCAGGCGGGCCAGCTCGGTCGGCGTCGGCGAGCCTCCGGCGCCGGCCCCCAATGGGAAGATGCCGTCCCAGCGCCGGGCTCTTTCGACGGGACGCCGGTTCGGCAACGTCGCGGCGACCCAGATCGGCGGCCGAGGCCGCTGGACGCACGCCGGGTGTAGCTGGGCATGCACCCGGTAATGCGCGCCGTCGTGGTCGACGCGTTCACCGCGCAGGAACGAGTCCAGCAGCGGCAGCGCCTCGTCGAGCATCGCCGCATGGGTCCGCGCCGCTACCGGCTCGCCGAACGCACCGTACTCGGCATCGGCCGGGATGCCGAGCCCGACGCCGAGGATCACCCGGCCGCCGCTGAGGTGGTCGAGCGTGCATATCTCTTTGGCCAGCTTCCACGGCCGTCGGCGGGCCACCGGAGTGACGAGCGTGCCGAGCCGGACCGTCCGGGTCCGCACTGCTATCGCCCCAAGGACGACCCAGGGATCAAGGCCTGGCAGCGCGTGAATGTGGTCCCACAGGAAGAACCCGTCCCACCCCGCACGATCGGCCGCCGACGCGAGCTCGACAAGTACGGCCGGATCGCCGACATTGGGCATGCTGATGCCGAACCGCATACGCGTTTACTTACCGCACGCCAGCGACACAAACGGGCCTGCACCACTCGGCCAGGTACGACGAAACCTACCGGCCGACGTTGTTGAGCTAGGGTCGAGCAATATGGGCCAGTCAGTTCACGTCGTATGGGACGCTGCGCTGACCCAGTACGACTTCGGGCGCGGACATCCGTTGAACCCGGTACGGCTCGACCTGACGATGCGACTCGCCAGCTCTTTGGGTGTCCTCGACCACAAGGACGTTCAGATCGTCCCGCCGCCCATGGCGTCGGAGGAGCTGCTCACTTCGTTCCACACGCTCGACTACGTGGCCGCGGTTCGCAAGTGTGCCGAACACCCGCAGAGTTTCGACCTCGCACATGGCCTCGGCACTGAGGACAACCCGTGCTTCCGCGACATGCACGATGCGAGCGCCCGGGTTGCCGGTGGGACGGTCGACGTCGCACTCGCGGTGTGGGAAGGCCGGGCCCGGCACGGGGTGAACATCACCGGCGGCCTGCACCACGCGATGGCCGCCAACGCGTCCGGGTTCTGCGTCTACAACGACCTCGCGATAGGAATCAAGGCCCTCCTGCGGGCCGGAGCCCAGCGGGTGGCGTACGTCGACGTCGACGTACACCACGGCGACGGTGTGCAGGCGGCGTTCTACCAGGACCCCAGGGTGCTGACGATCAGCTTGCATGAGACCCCACGCACCCTGTTTCCAGGAACCGGATACCCGGAGGAGACCGGCGGGAAGGGCGCCGAGGGCTCGGCCGTCAACGTGGCCCTGCCGCCCGGAACCACCGATGCCGGATGGCTGCGCGCCTTCCATGCCATCGTGCCACCGCTGCTTCAGGAGTGGGAACCGCAGATCATCGTGACCCAGCACGGTTGCGATACTCATATTGAAGATCCACTTGCGCACCTGGCGCTCACGATCGACGGCCAGCGGGCTTCGTACACGGCGCTGCACCGGCTGGCGCACGAGATCTGTGACGGCCGCTGGGTCGCGACCGGGGGCGGGGGATACGCACTCGCCGATGTGGTGCCCAGGGCGTGGACGCACTTGTTGGCCGAAGTGGTCGACAGCACGGTCGATCCGATCACCGACACGCCGTCCGACTGGCGCAGCCACGTCGCGACCTTGTTGGGCCGGCCCGCCCCGCTGAGAATGACCGACGGCGGGAACGCCGGGTATGACGACTGGGCGAACGGTTACGACCCGGCAGATTGGCTGGACAGGGCGGTGGTTGCAACACGAAAGGCCGTCTTCCCGCTGCACGGGCTTGATCCAAGTTGGTGATCTCTATTCCCTACAGTCACATCCGCCACTACGATGCCAAGTAGCCGGTCATCCAGACCGGCACGGAGGGTCGGGCGATGAGCGAACAGATGGACGGGCCCAAGTTCGAGGGAGCTTTGGGCGAGATGCGCTTTCTCACGGTCGCGGAGGTGGCCGAAGCCATGCGCGTCTCGAAGATGACCGTCTACCGGCTGGTCCATGCCGGTACCTTGCCGGCGATTCAGGTGGGGCGGTCATTCCGAATCCCGGAGCGAGCGGTCCAGGACTACCTCCGGCACTCCTATGTGCAGGGCTACCAGGCGGGCTGACCAGAGCACCCCGATCGACGGGGTACCCTAGCCTTGAAAGAACGCGCGGGCAGCCGCCCGCGCTCTTAGTGCTCGTGGGCCGTCCTGCCCAGCGAGCTATGGACGGTCATACGACACGAGTGAGGTTGCCCTGTGGGCTCTGTGATCAAGAAGCGCCGGAAGCGGATGGCGAAGAAGAAGCACCGCAAACTGCTGCGCAAGACGCGCGTCCAGCGACGTCGCCTCGGCAAGTAGCGACCCCTCGCCGCTGATCGGCGGGATGGGAGGCGAGCATTGTCCCGAGTGGTCTTGGTCACCGGCGTAGCGCGCTATCTCGGCGCGCGGTTCGCCAAGCTGATCAGTGGCGACCCGGCGGTCGACAAGGTCGTCGGCATCGACGTCATCCCGCCGCCATTCGACATCGGCCGCTGCGAGTTCGTCCGCGCCGACATCCGTAATCCGGTCCTCGGCAAGGTGATCGCCGGCCATGGGGTCGACACCGTGGTGCACATGAACGTGCTCGCCACGCCACGGGAGGCGGGCGGCAGGGTGCCGCAGAAAGAGATCAACGTCATCGGGACCATGCAATTGCTGGCCGCCTGTCAGAAGTCCAAGTCGGTCAGGTCCCTCGTCGTCAAGTCCTCGACGACGGTCTACGGTGCCAGCTCCCGAGATCCGGTGATGTTCACCGAGGAGATGGCGCCCAAGGTGCAGCCTCGGTCCGGATATGCCAAGGACTCCATCGAGGTCGAGGGGTACGTCCGCGGCTTCTCGCGGCGCCGGCCGGACGTCGACGTGACCACCATGCGCTTCGCCAACTTCATCGGGCCTACCGTCCGCACTCCGCTGACGGAGTACTTCACGTTGCCTGTGGTGCCCGTGGTGCTGGGGCACGACGCGCGATTGCAGTTCATCCATGAAGACGACGGGCTGGCCGCGCTGCGCCTCGCTACCGTCGAGCACCGGCCCGGAACGTTCAACGTCGCTGGTGACGGTGTGCTGATGCTCAGCCAGGCCATTCGCCGCGCCGGCCGGGCGGCCGTCCCGCTACCCGGTCTCACGTCGTCGAGCGTCGGGGCCTGGGTGCGGCGGGCCAATCTGGCGAGCTTCTCGCCGGAGCAGGTGCAGTTCCTGACCTACGGGAGGGGTGTCGACACGACCCGCATGCGAAGAGAGCTGGGATTCTCTCC